>JBDQMZ010000096.1:0-11633 GCA_040261955.1 Candidatus Nanopelagicales bacterium | reverse complement strand
TTGCCAGTAGTTTGGCAATCTGCACGGGCACAGTCGGTGAATCTGCACGGGCGAGAAAGGAAGCCGCCCCGAATTCACCAAGTGAAACCGCACCGGCCAACCCACCTGCTGCGATCATGACGGTTCGCAGGAGAGAGCCATATGCGGTCCACCAGGCGCGGGCTGGTGAGGCACCGAGTGAGCTCGCGACGAAGAACCTTCGGCTGTCAGCAGTTCGCAGTGCAGGTGAAGCCACTGCTACAACCAAGGGGATAGCAACCAATGCGTGTGCAATGGGAATAAGAAAGCCAGAACTCCTCAGGTCAATGGGTGGGCGACCAAATGCCAGCAGGGTGCCCAATCCAATAGTGGCTGCGGAAAGGCCAAGTGGAATAAGTGCTATCGCTGCGATGAATGTTCGTCGACCCATCACGGCAATTGCAGCAAGGCCACCGATAGCGGAGGCGATAAGTGCCGTTAATAACGCCAGACTGATTGTTAGTGCTACCGCTGCCCGAGGTGAACCCAAGCCGGCAAATCGATCTTGTGCATTGATCACACCTATCCACGATGAAAAGTCCATGCCCTGTGTAGAAGTAAAGGATCCAATGACCAATCCTGCAAGAGGCGTGAGAACGATCAGGGCGCTGAGAGCCACGATCGAATAAACCCAGGCGCTGCGCCGCGCACCCTGCACATTGGTGCGCTCAGAGTGCGTCAATGTGATCGTTGCACCGCGCATTCGAGCGGCCAAGAAGAGCGCTCCTGTGACGATGATGAGTTGAATGAGGGCGCTTGCAAGTGCTCCGGGAAAGTCAAGCAAAACAGAGGTTTGGCGCAGGATTGATTGTTCCAAGGTGCGGGTGGAAGAGCCGTCACCCAATATCACAACGACACCAAGGGATGTAAAGGAGAAGACAAACACGATGCACGCGGAACTGAGTATTGACGATTTCAGGTTTGGCAATGTCAGTGTCCGAAACACTCGAAATGGGTTAGCACCCAATGTTTGTGCGACATTGATATGGCGCGGGTCAAGTGCGGACCACTGCGCACCAACAATTCGAACAACCACTGCCACATTGATATAGGCGTGGGCGAGAATCACCAAGATCAGGCCAGGTGCAAGAAGTTCGCCAAGGATTGACTTGAAAGCGAGGGCGACCACGACCGTCGGGAGAACAAATGGCACGGTCATCAATGCGAGCACGAGTGCTCGGCCCTTAAATTGATACCGCGCAAGAACTCCGGCAATGGGGATGCCAATGACCAAGGAGAGCCCTACGCTGGCAAGGCTTTGCCCAATCGAAAGCAAAGCTATTGACCAGGGTCCCGAGTTGACAAGGGCAGTGAGTGTGTCAGCGCTGATCGCAGTGCGCACCAAGACGAACAGTGGGTAGACCAGAAAGATCGTGAAAAACGCCAGTGGCGCAATCCATGCATGTCGAACAAAGGCCGGTGCATGGTTGCCCAGGGCGCCGCGCTCGGGTGTCATGCGATTCCCACGTGGGGCACGAAAGTTCAGCGCCCCATCACCTCACTCCAACTTCGAAGAATGTCAGGCAACTGCTGCGCAACCTGCTCTGATTCGAGGAGGGCACTTGATTCAACAACGGGCGTGAAGTCGGCGAATGCCTGTGGCAATGTCGCATCGCCGCGAACGGGATAGACAAACATGCTCAGAGGGATATCCGCCTGAACATCAGGGGAGAGCAGCCAGTCGATGACCTGCTGGGCACCGGTTGGATTACTTGCGCCGGCAAGCACGCCCGCAAATTCAATTTGCCGGTAGCAGCTGTCGGTCATGCTCGACGTACTCGGCTCCGTCACCGTAGCGTCTTCAGCGAAGAGAACCTCGGCGGCAGGGCTTGTGGCATAGGAGACCACGAGCGGTCGATCACCACCGCTGAGCGTGAATTGGGTGTAGTACGCATCCGTCCAAGATCCGGCCACGCTCACGCCGTTATCACGCAGTTGTGCCCAGTAGTCGGTCCACGAGTCACCAAAGCGAGCAATAGTGGCAAGCACAAATGCCAGTCCAGGTGAACTTGTGGCTGGGTCTTCAACGACTAGGCGTTCCGCGAATTGGGGTAGAGCCTCGAGACTTGTTGGTGGTTGCTCACCTTGTTCAGCGAACCAGGCGTTGTCCACATTGATGCACACATCACCGAAATCGATGGGAGTCACAAGCCCACCTGAAGTTTGGTCTTGAAATTCCGGCAGAACTTGATCGAGTTCGGGAGAGGTGTACTCGGCGAAAACTCCTTCGCCTGCCGCTCGAGAAACGAGGGTGTTATCGACGCCGAAAATCAGGTCAGCCGTCGGTGCGCCGGCTGCCAATACGGCGCTCGAGGTCATTGTGCCGGCATCGCCTGCAGTTTGGATCTCAAGAATGATGCCCTGATCCTCGAGCGATTGAATCAAGGTCTCAGACAATGCGAATGACTCATGGGTGAGTAGTCGCACGACAGACGCTTGTTCACTGGATTGCTGCGGTGCCTCGGATGCTGCATCTGAACTGCACCCTGTGAGTAACACAGATCCAATACCGATAGTGACAACCGTTGTTGACAGGAAAGTACGAGCCATTTTCACTCCCTCGCGCTGGCATTACCCAGATCAGGTTTGTGGGTCAACAGTGGCAACTGTCCTCTCAGCCCGCCGATCCCGCGAGCTCCCCAGGAATGCAGACGTTAGCACTGTCTTGGGAATTTGTCTCTAGTGGGGGAAATCGCGCGCGTGTTCAGAATTAAGGCAATACCCTTATTCCGTGGCCCATGCGCATAGAGACGTAGTAATCATTGGTTCAGGTTTTGGTGGTTCCGTCTCTGCATTACGCCTGCGCGAGAAGGGCTATTCGGTTGCTGTTCTGGAGGCAGGGCGTCGATTTAATGAAAGCAACTACGCCAAGAACTCGTGGGACCTGAAAAATTTCCTGTGGGCTCCCCAGCTGGGCTTCTTTGGAATCCAGCGCTTCCACGTGCTCAAGGACGTCGCAATCCTTGCTGGTGCAGGAGTCGGCGGTGGCAGTTTGGTGTACGCGAACACGCTCTATGTTCCGGGAGATAGATTTTTTAATGACCCACAATGGAGTGCGATAACCGATTGGAAAAAAGAGCTTGCTCCCTATTACGACCAAGCAAGCCGCATGCTGGGAGTCACTCAGAACCCAACTTTCACTCCCTCTGACAAAGTCATGCAGGAAGTTGCCACTTCCATGGGTGTGGGTGAAACTTTCACGCTCACTCCCGTTGGTGTCTTTTTCGGTGAAGGTCGTGGCAAAGATTCACCGGATCCTTTCTTTGGCGGTGTTGGCCCGACCCGCACAGGGTGCATCGAATGTGGTGAGTGCATGACGGGTTGTCGGTACAACGCCAAGAACACCCTGCCCAAAAACTACCTGGGCCTGGCCGAGGCAGCAGGTGCGGACGTGTTTCCCATGACCACTGTGACCGCCATTGAGCCCCGTGAGGCGGGGGGCTATCGCGTTCTTGCTCGAAAAACAGGTACACGAACAATCGTGGAATTCACGGCTGACCAGGTTATCCTCGCAGCAGGTGCTTACAACACCCAAAAGTTGCTGCACAAAATGAAGGACGAAAAAGTCCTGCCCAATCTTTCACCCAGCCTGGGCAGACTTTCGAGAACGAACTCTGAATCGATTCTTGGTGCGGTGGCAAAAACCTCGGGAACTGATTTCACCGAAGGTGTTGCCATTACATCAAGTTTTTTCCCGGACGCTGATACCCACGTGGAACCGGTGCGCTACGGAAAAGGCTCAAACTCCATGGGACTTCTCCAGTCGCTCATCACGAGACCTGTACCTGGAAAAAAGCGTTGGCAAGTGTGGGCGCGCGAATTAATCACTCATCCCATGGATGTTATTGCAATGCTCAATGTGCGGAATTGGAGTGAGCGGTCAGTTATTTCACTCGTCATGCAAACGGTGGATAATTCGCTGACTTTGTCTGGCAAGCGGGGGCTTTTCGGTCGCTGGGTTCTTGCGACTGACACCTCACAGTCAAATCCGGCACCGACCTATATTCCTGTTGCCGCCGACGTTGTTGAGCAGGTTGCAGGTTTGATCGATGGCCGCGCAGGTAGTTCGGTGTTTGAGAATATTGATGCGGCCCTCACCGCGCACTTTGTTGGCGGATGCGTGATTGGGGCGGACTCAGAACATGGAGTCATTGACCCCTATCACCGTGTTTTCAATTACCCGGATTTGCACGTGGTCGATGGTTCCGCCATCACAGCGAATCTGGGGGTGAACCCGTCACTCACAATCACGGCCCAAGCCGAGCGCGCAATTGCTATGTGGCCGAATAAGGGTGAGCCAGATCCTCGCCCGGAACCCGGCGAGCAATTTGTCAGCGTGAAGCCGCAGGCTCCCCATTGGCCTTATGTGCCAAGCACTGCACCGGGTGCCTTGCGGTTGCAGTAGAAAGTGCGCTCAGATAACTGGGCTCAAAATTGATTGTGGTGACAAGCAAAACCCGCAATCATTGATTGCGGGCTGCTGGAGTGAAACCTCGTTATGAATTGCAACGGGGTTTCTCACGAGCGGAGCCACTCGGATGGCACCACAGGTGAAGATTTGTAGTTGTGGGGAAGTTACTCGCCAAGGTGGCGACGGAAAATGGCATCGATTTCATCGCGGTGCGATGGGCTCATTGCCATGGTGCGCTGGTAATCCCACTCTTGATGGAAGTTACGAGGCCGGTTGGTGCTGAAGATGTTGCTGAGAACTCGTCCAAAGCTCTGCATGTAAATCACGTCCACTTCTTAGTCTTGTTGCCGGGGTCTCCGGTATGTGACAATTCTAGGACATGGTCGTTACCTAAATGTTATCGGGGGGTGAATTCGCGGTTAATTGGTGGTTAAACTGCGGATTTCGTCAAGAAACCCGAACTAAACGACTTAAACCCGAGGGGACAGATTGTCCCATTTCTGTCACAGCGTACACCCTGAAGCGATATTTGCCAGCCTTGCGGGGAAGCGGGCAGGTGAGACGACTGGCGCTGGCTTTGAAGCGGTTGAGAGTGCAGATCCGCTTGCCCTTGGCATCGATCACGCGATAGGACGCCACGACAGCTGAAGTCTGTCCCACCAAGGTGTTAAACCGAATTTTCTTTCCAGCGATTGTGGGCGGTGACATTTGGCCCGGTGGTACCACCGACGCAGCAAGAGTCGCAGGCAGAGCGTTGCCTTCTCCCTGGCTATTACGGGCCCGAACCGTGAATGTGTACTCACCGGCGGCCAGGTTTGGCACCGTGCAGGTAGTAGTGGTTGTGGTGCAGGCAAGGTCCCCGGACGCAGTGAGGACGTCGTAGCCCACGACTGTTTCAGGGGAAATGATTGGCGGCTGCCACGTTGCTACGACACTGTTGTTGAGCGCCTGCAGTTGAAGTGCCTGTGGGCTGGACGGAATCGTGGGATATCCGGCTGCGGTGAGTGCGGCGTTAAGCATGGTGAGGTAGTCGATGGCAACAAAGCCGACCATCAAATAGGCGCCGGAAAAACCGGCAACGCAACCCCCAGCCGACCCCGAATTGACCCCAAGTAACAAATTCTGGCCGTTGGTATTCGTTGCGTAGGTGGGTCCGCCACTATCCCCAGAGCAAATCCCGCCATTGGCGTCCTGTGACACGGAGAAGACCGACCCGTAATTGGATGCGGGTTCATAGGTATCGATGGGCAGCTGGACCTGCATTGGAATATCGCCACGCTGATTGACCCCGGTCAGTCCATAGCCCAACAGGGTGCTCGGCTGCAGGTCTTGAGACCAGCGAGTCAGCTCCGCTGCCGTTGCCAATCTGGTGTATGGGCTGGGGCCAAGATCTGAGTTAAGAACGAGCACTGCAATGTCATTAGCCTCAACGTTGTTCGAGGCATTGATGTAGGTCGCAGGTTTAAAGATCTGCTGAACGGATACGGACGATGCGCCCTGTGGCCCAGTGTTGCTGTATTGCACAGCAACTCCGCCAGGTGGGAACAGTGCAAAACCAGGAAAGTTGGCCGCGCCTCCAGACACGGTGACGCAATGTCCCGCGGTAAGAATGACACGAGGCTTCCAGACCACAGTGCTGCAGCTGCGATCCCAAGACGAGCCGCTATTGATTGCTAGGGCTGCAACCCCGGGATTGCCGGTTGCAGGCGTTCCGCCATAAATACGGGGTGTCATAGCGTGTGAGCTACCAGCAAGTGCTGCAATCAATGAGCCAAGTACTGCCCCAGTGATGACGGTGGATCGAAATTTCATGTAACTCCCATGTGGCCTGATCCACCATGGTAAGTCAGGATCAAAAGTGAAGGCCTGCCGACACATAAATTCTCATGGCTGAAGCGAAACATGAAAATTTTGCAATGTGGGCGAGGAGGGACTCGAACCCCCGACTTCATCCTTGTAAGGGATGCACTCTAACCAACTGAGTTACTCGCCCGGAAATGTGAAGATTACATGAGGTCAATTGAGGACATAGCATCGATGCCCATAAGTATTTTGACGAGACGATCAACTGTTCGGTGTAGATTTACAGATGAACAGGGCCGGTACCCACTTTCCAGGTGCCTCTAGGCAGAAATGGATGAATTAATGTCGCGAGCTGGCCAGACCTACAACCGATTTGCGGCAGCTGCCTTAGTCTTTACCGCACTTGTCTTGGGATTTGCCATCGCAGACCTGTCAAACATCCGCTGGCTCGGAGGCCTAGTCATGCTGGTGATTGGGTCAGTTGCAGCGTGGATCATGCTGAGCAGCAGTGGCCTGCCGAGAACGAATGCGGCCATAGGGGTGGCCGCTCTGGGTTTTGTGCTCTCCCACCCGCTGGGCGCAATTCTCGGATCCTATGGCGCACTATTTCTTGTCTCCATCGTTGTCGCAGGTATCGTCTGGATTCTTGGCTCGCCGCGGGGAAATGTTCGCTGAAAAAGTGGGGGAAGGGTCTAACATTGGAGGGTAGATAGTGACTTTATTTGAAGGGAAGAAAATGAAACTTGCGGTAGCAGGAATTTCGATGATAGGAGCCGCAGCCCTCGTGCTGACCGGATGTTCAAGTGATTCGGGCAGTGGTGAGGCTGTCGGGGGAATGACAGAATGCACTGACGCATCGATGCAGGAAGCGGTTGCCGGTGTCTATGGTGATGGAAACTTTGAAGTGAGCGGCTACAAGTGCGCAGATGGCTGGGCCTATGTCTCTACGGATCCTGAAGACGGAGAGCAGGCAGCCCCTCAGATGTTTATTTTTGAAGCTGAAGGGCAGTTCTGGATTCCCAAGGACGCTGCTGCAGTGTGTGGCACCTACGAGGATGGCACCTACCCAGCTGACGCAACAATCCCAGAATCCCTCTACGACCCCGCTTGCTTGGCGGGCTAGTTTCAGGGCACGATCAATTTGTAGGGGTGAAGGGGCCGCACAATTGTGCGACCCCTTGACCCATTTTCATTGCCAAATGTCGGGCATTCAATCGCAGGTTCACAGCTCTCAACGGCTCAGCAGCTGGTGCTAATGTGCTGATATGGCAACGGTCGAGTCCATCAGGGCCCTCATGGACAGGCACTACCCGCCGTTTACGGCTGAGGAGTGGGACAGCGTCGGCTTGATCTGTGGTGATCCGGATGCCACCGTGAGCAGAATACTTTTTGCTTTGGATCCAACCATCGACGTAATTCATGAGGCCATGGAACTCCAGGCAGACATGATCATTACCCATCACCCGCTATTTCTCTCTGGGGTTCATTCCGTGGCGCGTGACACTCTGGGTGGCCGCGTTATTCATGAGGCGCTCACACACGGCATAACGCTTTTCAATGCCCACACCAACGCCGATCAAGCAAATCCGGGAGTATCAGATGCGTTAGCTGACGTCCTCGGACTGACCGATTGTGTTCCCCTGGTTCCTGGCGCGGAGATCAATCAAGGAATCGGTCGGGTGGGCGGGCTGACTACCCCCATGCCGTTGTCAGAATTCGCTGCCTTAGTTGCCATGACATTACCTGCTACCGCTGCGGGCACGCGCGTAGCTGGCGACCCTGAGGCTCTGATCACGACGGTGGCAGTGTGCGGGGGGTCGGGGGACTCACTCATGTCAGTTGCCAGCACCCTGGCGGACGTCTACGTCACCTCGGACTTGAAGCACCACAAGGTTCTCGATCACCCGAGGGAAATATGTGCGTTAATTGATGTTCCCCATTTTGCCAGCGAGTGGCCGTGGGTGGTCAAGGTCGCCGAACTTGTTGCGCAGGAGCTTGGCGGTACGGTTGACTGTGTAGTCTCATCAATTCGTACAGATCCTTGGACAACGCAGATTGCAAGCCCGGCCTAAACAACACAATTCAACAAGGAGCATCCGCTGAACATCGAGCCACAGATTCAAGAGCAACTTCTCACCGTCCAAGCGAAGGACACTGAAGTGGCGCAACTGAATCACAAGCGAAATTCGTTGCCTGAAATTGCGGCGCAAGCAGACATTGCAATGCGACTGGAGCGCGCGACGAATCAGCATGTTGCCGCAGGTGTCATTCTGAGCGATTTGCAGCGGGATCAGGCGCGCTCTGATGCCGATGTTGAGGTTGTGCGTCAACGAATCATCAAGGATCAAGAACTCCTTGATTCTGGTTCCATCAATGACCCAAAGCAACTGACCAATTTGCAACATGAATTGGAGTCACTGGCGCGACGCAGAACCGAATTAGAAGATGTTGAACTCGAAATCATGGAGCGCATTGAGGGTGCCGAAGCAGCCGTTACGGTATTGGCCGACCAGGTGACATCTCTGAGGTCTGAACTTGAAAGTGTCACTGAATCGCTGTCCCAACTGACAAGCACGTTAGATGCGGACATCACTGAGGTTCAAGCTGATCGCGACAGAATTTCCGCGCAATTGCCATCCGACCTCATGGCACTCTATGAGAAAATCCGAGCCGGACATGATGGCGTCGGGGCTGCCAAACTGCACAGGGCCCAGTGTGAAGGATGCCGCATGACGCTGCCGCCACAAGAACTTCAATCAATTCGACAGGCTCCTGCTGATTTGGTGGTTCAATGCGAAGAATGCCGCAGAATTTTGGTCAGAACGTCTGATTCAGGGCTCTAATCATGTCTCGAGACCTCATTGTTGAAGCCGACGGAGGAAGTCGGGGAAACCCTGGTCCAGCGGCCTACGGGGCGATAGTTCGTGATGCTCATTCGGGTGCTGTCCTCGCTGAATTGGGGGCCTCCCTTGGAGTTGCAACAAATAATGTTGCGGAGTATCAAGGAGCAATCGCTGGACTACTTCACGCAGCCACTATTGATCCCGAGGCTTGTGTAGAAGTGCGACTTGATTCCAAATTAGTTGTTGAGCAAATGTCAGGTCGCTGGCAGATTAAGCACCCTGACATGAAAGACATGGCGCGACAAGCGCGGAACATTCTGCCGCCGGGTCAGGTGTCATATTCCTGGGTCCCGCGCGCCGAGAATGCTGCAGCAGATGCACTTGTCAATGAAGCCCTTGACTCCTATGACGGCACTAACCCAGTCGTCATCGCACGTTTCCCCGGCGGTGCAAGTGTTGAAAATCCGGTGGTGGATCTCCTGGGGTCGGTACAGGAATTGCACGCCCGCGATGTAGCAAGTTCGGCTGTCGGGGCCCAACCCAATGTGATGGTCGGGTGGTCCGAGCTAGGGCCTCCTGTCGTCACTCATATGGCTCGTCATGGTTCATCTGCATATTCACTGGAAAAGCGTTTTAGTGGTGCGGGCGGGCGCGATGTGCCATTAGCTCCATTGGGAGTTGAGCAGGCAAATGCATTAGCTCGGGAAATCGTTGAACGTGATGTGATCACCCGAATTATTTCGTCGCCGCTCAAACGTGCTCGGGAGACGGCCCTCATTGTTGCCCAACAAAAAGGTCTTGAGGTTGAGGTCATTGATGACTTCATTGAGTGCTCATTTGGCGAATGGGATGGCTACACCTACGCGGAGGTTAAAGAGCGCTGGCCTGATGCATTGGAGGAATGGCTTGCAGGAACTCATGTAGGCCCACCGGGTGGCGAGTCATTTGAGCAAGTCCAAGAAAGAGTGACCCGTGGACTATCGACCGTGGTTAATGCCTTTCCGGGAGAGCAAGTATTAATTGTTTCCCATGTGACACCGATCAAAATATTGACCAGCAGAGCCATTGGTGCCCCACTCAATTCACTCTTTCGCATGGAGTTGCCGCCGTGTTCGCTTTCGACTCAGGCATGGTTCCCAGACGGTAACTCAAGCATGTTCTCCTTTGCTGAGGCCGGTCATTTACAAGGGATGAAAGCTTCAGGCATCTGAGCTTGAACCATTAGGGTTTTGTGAAACGGGAACTTCAATCACGATCCGTAAACCTCCGCCAGGACTGTCATCGAGTGCGATGGCGCCACCGTGGGCCTCGACAACTGCAAGCATGATGCTCATGCCGAGTCCAAAACCACCGGAGGATGTTGACCGGGAATCATCAAGTCGCGTGAATCGATCAAATATTTGCGTGCGGTTCTCGGCGGGAATTCCAGGCCCAGAGTCATCAACCACAACTCTGGCCCATTCGTTGCCTTGCAAAGTGAAAGCCGAGGCCGTGACATTGACGGTGGAATCAGCGGGGGTGTATCGCATGATGTTTTGGGTGATGTTCGCTAACAATTGGCGCCAGGCGTCCTTGTCACCTGAAACAGAAATGGCGTCCACATGAAGTGTCACTAGGTGCTGGGAAATCTCGGTGAGATCAGCAAAGTGTTCTGTGATGAGTTGGTCGAGAGAAAAATCTGTGACCTTCGAATTATTGCCTTGGCTCGATTCCAGTGAGAGCAGCGACGTAACGAGTCGTTCTAGGCGCTGGGATTCAGATTCGATTCGAGTGAGGGCGCGAATATGCCCTTCAGGAGTCTGATCATCTGTCTGGCTGAGCAGGATTTCAATGTACCCGCGGATTACGGTCAGTGGCGTTCTGATCTCATGGGATGCGTCTGAAACGAAAGAACGCAGGCGTAGTTCTGATTCTTCAACTTGTGAAATAGAACGAGTCAGTGAATTAATCATGGCGTTGAGTGCCGTGGCTAGTTCAGCCAATTCCGTGCCAGACTTTGCGGTAGGTACGCGCATTGATGTATCCCCCAAGGCAATAGCTCCTGCCGATTCAATCATTTCGTTGACAGGCTTGAAAAACTTTCGAACGACCAACCAAGAAACGAGTGCGCCAGCGAGGGTTATTCCTGCAACAAAAAGAATGATGCTGGCAAGTATTTGGTTGAGATTTTCTTGGTAGCTCTCAAGTGAGGTCACACCGACCAGCAAGCCACCTTTGCCTGCAGGGCGGACAATTATGCGAAAACTTTGCCCTGACTCAGGATCAGTAAATGATTCAGTGTCACCCCCTTTGAGTTGCCTAATGTCTGCCGGCAAATTCGGGAATGGTTCTGGATTTTGGTCCGTGCCCGCGGGTTGAATCACCGTTACGGTGTCTTTGGTGGTGAGGAGAGCGATGGCTACGGGTGTGTAGAGGCCTGCTTGGGGACCTTGGTTTCGGTTGATATCGCGAGCAATTCGTCCCAATGGATTCCCACTCAGCGATCGCTCCAAACTTGAGTCAACTGACTGTAGTTGGACGCGTGTGATGGTGAGGTAGCTGGCTGTACCGATAGTTGT
>JBDQMZ010000095.1:0-11403 GCA_040261955.1 Candidatus Nanopelagicales bacterium | reverse complement strand
TCCTGTTTCAGCTGCCGTCGCCATGGCGAATCTGGATATTTTCGAACGCGAAGGCCTCAATGAAAAAGTCCAGAATAACGAAGGAAACTTCCGTCAGACACTTGAAAAATTGACAGACCTTCCCATTGTGGGTGACGTCCGCGGTGCCGGCTATTTCTATGGAATCGAACTGGTCAAAGACAAGAAAACCAAAGAGACCTTTAGCGGCGAGGAAGCCGAAAGACTCCTGCGTGGATTCCTGTCCAAAGCCCTATTCGAGAGCGGTCTTTACTGCCGAGCCGATGACCGCGGCGACCCTGTCATTCAATTGGCGCCACCGCTCATAATCGGTCAGCCAGAGTTTGATGAAATCGAGCAGAAACTGCGTTCAGTGCTTACAAGGGCACTTGAAATCCTCTGACGCATCGCAATGACTCGCGAAACAAGGGCTACGGCTGACTCGTTTACTCAGGTTAAACGTCTGCCGGATAAAGCACGCACCGACGCTGCCACGATGTTCAGCATTCTTGACGCCGGCATCGTGGCTCACGTTGGAGTGGTTGACGGGAATCAACCAATCGTTGTACCCGTGGGCTACGCCCGAGACGGAAATAGACTGCTCATTCATGGATCATCTGCTTCGCGGCTGTTCAAACTATTGGACAGTGGAGCGCCTGCAAGCGTCACGGTCACTTTGCTCGATGGTCTCGTTCTTGCGCGCAGTTTGTTTGAATCAAGCATCAACTACCGTTGTGTGATGGCGTTTGGCGTGACCCGCCGTCTCGAGGGCGATGCCGAAATCGAGGGCTTGCGAATCATCACTGCTCACCTCATGCCTGGTCGCTGGAACCATGCGCGTCAACCAACTTCCCAAGAACTCAAAGCCACCATGACACTCGAACTCGAGCTCGATCGATGGTCGGTGAAAGTGAGCGAAGGTCCACCTGACGACCTGGATCAGGACTTGGCATCCACCGAAGGAGCATCGCTATGGGCGGGAGTCGTGCCCATCACCGAAAGTCTGGGGACCCCAATCGCAGATCAATATGTTCCCAGCGGAACCCCTGTGCCTGATTACATGAAAACGTGGAGCCGAAACTAGCCGTGAACACATCCTTGTGGGTTGAGGCTGGCCTTTCCTGTGTCCAGAAACCTATTGGCGAACCGCTCCGTTCCCATATTGACGCTGATGTCGCGATAGTTGGCGCTGGCTTTACGGGTTTATGGAGCGCCTACTACCTGACAAAGCTTGATCCGAGCCTTCGCATCGTGATCGTGGATGCTCATTACCCCGGTTATGGCGCGAGTGGGCGAAATGGTGGCTGGGTGTCTGCCCTTTTCCCCGCCCATCTCAGTGCTCTGGCACGGGCAAGTTCTAGAGATCAAGCACGCCACATGCACATCGCCATGAGAGAAAACGTCTCAGACATCGGTCTTGCTATCGAGGAAAATAGCTGGGACGTTGACTGGGCGCATGGAGGAACTGTTGTTGCCGCCAGAACTCGGGTTCAAAATCGAAGGGCTCAAACTGAAGTCAGCGACCTGGCAAAATGGGGTTTCGACTCTGATCTTGTTTATCTCAATAGGAGCGAAACACTCAATCGAATCAACGCAACCGATGTCCTTGGTGGGACATTCACTCCACATTGTGCCGCGGTAAATCCATATAAATTAGTGAGCGCCCTCACTGACCACCTCCAATCACGTGGCGCGAAGTTCTATCAGAACTCTCCTGTCACAGTCATCGAATCTGGCCGAATCATTGGTCATCAATTTTCGGTAAGAGCCCCCATAACGATCCGTGCCACAGAGGGCTATACCGCCTCTCTGACGGGCTTTGAAAGAAATCTCGCCCCCGTCTATTCCATGATGCTGGCAACGGAACCTCTTACCCCTGAGGTTCGCTCCTCGATTGGACTCGCTGGCCGCGAAACATTCTCAGATTTCCGCAACCTCATCATTTATGGTCAAATCACCGCTGATAACAGGATTGCATTTGGCGGGCGTGGAGCGCCCTATCATTTTGGATCCCGAATCGATGCACGTAATGATCACAACGCAAACGTTCATCAGGGATTGTGGAGTGTCTTAACCGACATGTTCCCTGCTTTGCACGAAACCCGCGTCACACACACGTGGGGTGGCCCTTTGGGAATCGCACGTGACTGGTGGGCCTCCTGCGGGTTCGACCCAGCGACAGGGCAGGCCTGGTCTGGTGGGTATGTGGGCGACGGTCTTGGAACAAGCCACCTCGGGGGTAAGACACTGGCCCACCTGATCACGGGAGTCCCTTCAGAGATCACCGGACTTCCGTGGGTGAACCACCATTCACGCAAATGGGAGCCAGAGCCCTTCCGCTGGCTTGGAGCCAATGCTGGGCTTCAGGTCATGCAGCGGGCCGACTCCTACGAAGATCGGACCGGCAAAGAATCAAAAACTGCTCAACTAGTGGGCAAACTCCTGGGACACTGACCCGTGAAAATCTTGCGGTGAACTACTCGTTGGAAGCATCAATCGAAAGGTTGGTAAAGACAACGTGAACGCGTGATCGTCCAAGTTTCCCGTTGAGGATCGCCAAAATTTCCTTGCGCCACTGGTCGAGCCTTTCAATGTCAACTTCATGGTGAAATGACACTCGAACATCAGCTTCAACGAGAGAACCGCGCTTGACAGCATAAACATCAGTGACCTCTAAAGCGGGAATTGTCACGAGCATTTGACGAATTTGACCCTCCAGTTCCGCATCCATGCGCGTTCCTGTTATGCGTCCGAACTCTGCCCGAATCGTGTGCCATGGTTCAGGGATCAAGAGCACCACCAGCACAATGACTAACAGTGAATCCGCGATTTGTCTGATGTCGAAGTCTGCGCTCGTGAGAAAGGTTCCTGATGGAATCATGGCAACAGCAATGAACGTCACTCCCGTTGCTGCACTCATGATCGCATCAAGTTTCGTTGCATTACGCTCGGCGTGGAGTACGCCGGAGTTCGTAACACGTTCGGCCTTGGCATAGTTCATGGAAAGTCCAAAAAAGATAACGCCTGCAAGGATTCCATAACCACCGGCAATTCCTAAATGAATATCCTCACTCTCCCCAAAAAGGAAGTAGTACAGGAGCGAAACAACCGCACCGATGAATGCCAAGCCGATCATGCCGACGATGATCAGACTGCGCGCCATCACGTAAAAATTCTCCACCGAACCATTGCCATAAGGGTGATCATGATCAGGGCGAGATCGAGCAGAAACCAGTACCTTGCGAGCGACTATCGCGCTGACAAAGTTGAGCAATGAGTAGGCCGCATCCACTGAAAGAGCAGCGGCCGAGGACAAAAAGTAGGCGACCAATCCCAATATCGCCAGGATCAGCATGGTCCACTGCCCAAGACGCAGGGCGTTACGCTCGCTCACCGAAGAAACAATAGTCTGTCCTTTTACTCCAAATTGGATCCAATCTGCGGATTCGGGATGCAAACCTGCTAGCCTTCCCTCGTGCCCATTACCTCTCCACTCACCCTTTTTGGTATTGACAGCCTCCTGTCCGAGGAGGAACGAGCGATCTCATCAGTTGTTCGCGACTATGTTGAAGCAAATATCTCCCCCCAGATAGCGGATTGGTTCGAGAAAGGTGACATACCCGCTCGTTCGCTCGCCAAAGATTTCGGCTCACTGGGCCTGTTGGGTATGCACCTTGAGGGCTACGGCTGCGCCGGCACATCTGCCGTTGCCTATGGTCTAGCCGCAATGGAACTTGAAGCAGGTGATTCAGGTATCCGCTCCCTCGTGAGCGTCCAAGGCTCACTCGCAATGTATGCCATTCACGAATTTGGTTCGGAGGACCAGAAAAACGAGTGGCTTCCGGGTATGGCCTCAGGTGACATCGTTGGTTGTTTTGGACTCACGGAAGCCGACTTTGGATCAAACCCCCAGGGCATGCGAACCAATGCCAAACGTGATGGAAGCGACGCGAATTCAGATTGGATTCTCAACGGTTCAAAAATGTGGATCACCAACGGAAGCGTGGCTGATGTCGCAGTCGTCTGGGCTCAAACCGACGATGGAATTCGCGGCTTTATTGTTCCCACATCCGCCCCCGGCTTTACCGCGAACGTAATTCACAAAAAAATGTCACTGCGAGCATCTGTCACTAGCGAACTGGTCTTTGAAAATCTACGATTACCAGCGCACTCCATGTTGCCCGGTGTACGAGGACTGAAGGGCCCGCTCTCCTGCTTGAATGAAGCCCGATTTGGAATCGCATTTGGCACACTTGGAGCTGCTCGCGACTGCCTACAGACTGCAATTGACTACTCAATTAATAGGGTGCAATTCGATCGACCAATTGCGGGCTACCAACTCACCCAAAAGAAGCTGGCGGACATGACCCTTGAACTGGGCAAAGGCATGCTCCTCGCCCTACACATTGGGCGACTCAAAGACTCAATCGGCGTGACTCCAGAGCAGATTTCACTGGGCAAACTCAATAATGCTCGTGAGGCCCTTGAAATTGCCCGCGAATGTCGCAGCATTCTGGGTGGCAATGGGATAACACTCGAATACCCCATTATCCGCCACATGAATAATTTGGAATCCGTATTTACCTACGAAGGCACCAACGAAATGCATACCCTCGTTATCGGGCAGGCGTTAACCGGTCTTCCCGCCTTTCGTTAGGACCCTCACATGACTGGCGCCCTTGACGGGATCTTGGTTGCAGATTTCTCCCGCGTACTCGCAGGACCCTATGCAACGATGCTTCTCGCCGACCTTGGTGCAACGGTGATCAAGGTAGAACGCCCTGTACTCGGGGACGACACGCGCGCTTGGGGTCCGCCCTTCACTGATGACGGCACATCAACTTACTTCGAAAGTATCAACCGGAATAAGAAGTCACTGACTCTCGACCTTAACCAACCGCACGATCGCTTACGTGCAAAAAATCTAATCGCTCAGGCCGACGTCATGGTTGAGAACTTCAAAGTCGGGGGCTTGGAGCGATATGGGCTCGACTACCCCACCGTCAGCGCCAGCAATGACCGTCTCATCTATTGCAGCATCAGCGGTTTTGGTGCGGGAGCCGGTCGAGACCTGCCCGGTTATGACCTTTTGGTCCAAGCCATGGGTGGACTCATGAGTATTACGGGCGAGGACTCCCCGACCAAGGTTGGAGTGGCTTTGGTCGATGTCCTGACCGGCCTACATGCCAGCGTTGCAATACTTGCGGCACTGCACGAGAGAGGCGAGTCCGGACTCGGGCAATTGATCGAGGTGAACCTGCTCTCCGTGCTCCTCGCCTCAATGGTGAATCAAAGTGCGGGCTTTGCTTTGGGCGGCGCGGTTCCAACCATGATGGGCAATGCCCATCCCAGCATTGCACCCTATGAACTCTTTCAAGCTCGGGATCGCGCACTGATCATTGCCGTGGGCAACGACCACCAGTTTCAACAGTTAATGCATGCGCTTGACCTCGCAGCACTTGCACATGAAGATCGATTCTCAACCAATAGCAATCGCGTTGCACACCGGGTGGAACTCAAAGAAATTATTGAATCCAAACTTTGTGAACTCAACGCCGACGATTGGCATGCCAAGTTCATCGCCGCAGGTGTACCAGCAGGACCAATAAACAATATTGAGCAAGCATTTGACTTAGCCCAATCTTTGGGGCTCAGCCCCATAACGCACGGTCAGGTCACCAGCCCAATTAATCTCAGCAGAACCCCTGTTGGTTATAGAGCGCCTGCGCCCGCACTCGGTGCGGATTCGCAGGAGATCATGGATTCATTGATTCTGGATAACCCGAATTCGGGCACATAAGTCTCGTACAATCGTGCAAGCGAGGCTGGACGTCTTGCTGTCCTCACCCCCGTGGACGTGAGCGTGCAGTCTCGCCCTACTCGTCACCGACAGCTTTCTTGGAGCCGCCTTTCTTCGCTGTCGCAGCGAAAACGCGCACCACGACACCAATAAAAACGAGGTCTAATGCCATCTGGATCATGCTTGCAGTTCTCGCTGCGGTTGACACCGGAGAAATATCTCCGAATCCAACGGTCGCGAGCACGGTCATGGCAAAGTAATAGGCATCAAATGGCGATAGCTCCTCAGAGAACGACCCGGGATTTGTACCGTCGATGAGCACATAGATGGCTGAGAATGCCGCAAGGAACAGGATTCCTGAAGCAAGAATTGCTTCAGAGGCTCGCAGGGACGGATATTTAGATACTCGAATTTGACGTAGTTGAAACATGAAAAAAATGAGGTAAATGACACAGATACCCGCAACCACCGCCGTGATTCCATAACTCCGCGATTCCATTTTCTCTGGGAATTGATTCAGTAGAAATGCAACAATCGAGACCAAGAGAACCGTGCGTAAAACGATGTATAAAATTAGGCGCCACAAACTCAACACTGCTTTCCCACTGGCTACGCCTTCGTTCATTTTCGAACTCCCCAAATTGTGAATCATTCTACAAATGTATGGCTACTCCAAGGCTGCAAGTTGCCCACACGCTCCGTCAATCTCCCGACCCCGCGTGTCGCGAACTGTCACAGCCACGCCTGCGTTCTCAAGTATTCTGACAAAAGCTCGCTCATCTTCCTTGCGTGATGCCGTCCACTTTGAACCAGGTGTTGGATTCAGTGGAATCAAGTTGACGTGAACAAGCTGACCTTGGCACAGCTCCGCGAGTAGTCTCGCACGCTCCGGCTGGTCATTGATGTCTTTGATCAATGCGTACTCGATACTCACCCGCCGCTTTGTCACGTCTGCGTATTCCCAGAGGGCGTCAAGGACTTCTTCAACAGACCATCGGGTATTTATGGGGACGAGAGTGTCGCGCAATTCGTTATCGGGGGCATGCAACGACAGTGCGAGGGTTACCGGCAGCCCCTCAGCTGCAAGCTGCTTGATGCGAGGCACCAACCCGACAGTTGAAACCGTAACTCCCCTTGCACTAATGCCGAGTCCTTCCGGTGACGGGTCAATGATGCGATGGATGGCGCCCATTACCGCGTTGTAATTTGCCAGTGGCTCACCCATGCCCATAAACACAACATTGGACACCCGCCCAGGACCACCAGCGACTTCGTCGCGCGCGAGAGCCTGTGCCCCAGCCAACACTTGCCCGAAAATCTCAGCTGTGGAGAGATTCCGGGTTAAGCCCGCCTGACCGGTAGCACAGAAAGGACAATTCATTCCGCACCCAGCCTGGGATGAAATGCACATTGTCACCCGATTGGGGTAACGCATCAGCACGCTCTCTACCAGCGATGAGTCATGCAGCCGCCACAATGTTTTGACGGTCTCCCCGTCATCACATTCAATCGTTCGAATCGGCTCGAGTAGTTCTGGCATGAGCGCCTGGGTGATTGTGGTTCGAGCGTCCAACGGAACATCAGACCAATCCTGAGGCCTCTTGTCCAAGTGTTCGAAAAGATGTTTAGACACTTGATCCGCCCTGAATCCTGGCAGACCCAATTCGCAGACTGCTTTTTTTCGCTCGGCCGCAGTCAAGTCTAGGAAATGTATTGGTGGCTTGCCCCGTTTAGGTGACTCAAAAACCAACTCCCCTGGCTGCGGCATTAGATCCCCATCGCTGAAACGGCAATGCCGGAGCCTAAAAACACAGTGAATACCGCCCATGACGCAAATGCATTCGGCACGAGTGAATCCAATCGATCCATCATGCCTCCGTGCCCTGGAACTATTGACCCCATGTCCTTAACTCCGAGGTCGCGCTTAATGGCACTTTCCACGAAGTCACCGCCCGTAGCGGTAACGGTCAGAATGAGACCTGCCACCAGCCCCTGCCACCATGGTGCCTCGAAAATAAAAATAAATGCCAAGATGCCAACGATTGATTGCAAGATTATCGAGCCAGCAAAGCCCTCCCATGACTTCTTGGGACTGATATGCGGCGCCATTGGGTGTTTGCCAAAGAAAACACCGAACGCGTATCCACCGATATCGTTCGCCACTGTCAAGAGGATGAAAACGACTACTCGCCATGATCCGTTGTCGGCCGCCAGTGTCAGCATGAGGAACGCAGCCATGAATGGTAAGTAGGCGATTAAGAGAACAGAGGCACTGATATCAGCGAAGAATCCCTCTGTACCTCGCCTTATGCGCCACATCATGACGACTAGAACGAAAAAACCCGTCGCAACCAACTGTGCTTCAAAACCCCACACATAGGCAACAGCAGGGATCACCACCGCAGCGAGGTAAACGGGCGTTCGCGCAACATTTATATCCCGCGTCTTGAGAATCATGACAAATTCATGCACTGCAATTACTAGTGCAATGATGGCAACAATTCCAAAGATCCATTTCCACGTTGCCAGAGAAAAGATAACTATCGCCGCAAGGGCGACACCTGAAGCGACGGCAGCAGGCAGATTTCTCCCCGCTTTTGCCGCGTTCGCACCAGGTGACATGACTTAGACCTCGAGCAACTCTGCTTCTTTGGTCTTCAGGATTTCATCGATGTGCTCAGTGTTCTTGTGTGTTATCTCGTCGAGTGACTTTTCCGCGCGGCGAATGTCGTCCTCGCCGGCCTCGCCGTCCTTTTGCATCTTGTCAAGAGTTTCCTTGGCATGACGCCGGATATTACGCACAGAAACCTTTGCTTCTTCGCCCTTTGTGCGGGCCAACTTGATGTATTCCTTGCGACGCTCTTCGGTCAATTGCGGTAGCACGACTCTGATGACATTTCCATCGGTTGTTGGGTTGATGCCCAAGTCACTGTCTCGCAGAGCTTTTTCAATCCCTGCGGCCGCACCTTTGTCGTAGGGAGTAATGAGGATCATGCGAGCTTCAGGGGTTTGGAATGAAGCCAACTGATTCACTGGGGTTGCGGTTCCGTAGTAGTCAACCGAAATCTTGTTAAACATCGAGGGCGTTGCACGCCCAGTGCGAATTGTTGAGAAATCTTCACGAGCAACAGCGATGGCCTTCTCCATTTTCTCGCCGGCTTCTAAGAGGATTACATCGATTTCTTCAGACATGTTGGGTCCTATCCTTTGTCATTCCCTATTAGCATCGCGCACTCCACCTTAGGAGCGAACGAGTGTTCCAATACTCTCGCCACGCACGGCACGCGCAATATTTCCCTTGACCAAAAGGTTGAACACCACAATGGGTAGGTCATTATCCTGACACAAACTAATGGCTGTGGCGTCAGCGACTTTGAGACCTTGAGCCAAAACCTCAGCGGGCGTCAACTGGTCGTATTTAGTTGCCTCAGGGTTCTGGCGAGGGTCATCGTCATAGACGCCATCCACGCCTTTGGCCATGAGGACAACTTCGGCCCCGATTTCGAGCGCACGCTGGGCTGCGGTGGTGTCGGTGGAAAAATATGGCTGTCCGAGACCAGCCCCGAAAATAACGACCCGACCCTTTTCGAGGTGACGCATTGCCCGCCGCGGCACATAAGGTTCAGCTACCTGTCCCATGGCAATTGCAGTCTGAACTCGAGTGTCAATGCCCGCCTTCTCGCAGAAGTCTTGGAGTGCAAGGCAGTTCATAACTGTGCCGAGCATCCCCATGTAATCCGCGCGAGCACGTTCCATTCCACGCTCGGAAAGTTCGGCACCCCGAAAATAGTTGCCACCGCCAATGACGACAGCAACTTCAGTACCCGAATCCACCACACCTTTGATTTGCTGGGCGATAGAACTCACTACGTCAGGATCGACACCGAGAGTTCCCTCGCCTGCAAATGCTTCACCGCTAAGTTTGAGCAGTACACGCTTCCAGCCACCTTCTGGCACTCCAGGCCACAAATCAATTGTTCCGTCAAGAGTTGGTTGAACTGAACCTTGAGATTCATCCATGGCGATGATCATGCCCCTTTCCGGTGTGGTTTCTAGCGTGCGATCTACTGTCCTGGCTCGAAGCGGGCGAATGCGGTTACGGTGGTGTTTGCGTCAGCAAGGATCTGCGCAACCGTTTTCTTGTTATCGGTCACACTGGGTTGCTCGAGAAGTACAACATCCTTGTAGTAGGAGTTGACACGACCCTCGATGATTTTGGGCATTGCCTGCTCTGGCTTGCCTTCTTCTTTTGCGGTTTCCTCTGCGATTCGCCTTTCGCTCTCCACCGTTTCGGCAGGAACTTCTTCACGGGTGAGGAATTGAGGTCGCATGGCAGCAATTTGCATTGCAATACCACGAGCTGCTTCTTCATCACCGGAGTAAGAAACGATGACACCTACCTGGGGTGGCAGGTCGGAAGCACGCTTGTGCATGTACAAAGCAACTGGCTGCTCTAGAACCGCTACGCGACCAAGTTCAACCTTTTCACCGATGACTCCAGCGAGTTCTGCGATCGCGCCCGCCACTGTTGTCCCTGAACTTAATTCAACCGAGGAAAGGGTCTCAGCAGAAGCGCTCTGGCTGGATTGTGCAGCCTGAGCGATCGATGTTGCAAGTGCCTGAAAATCTTCGCTCTTAGCAACAAAGTCAGTTTCGCAGAGGAGCTCTACCAATGCATTACCCTCATTGGCCACAATTCCATTTGAAGTCGTGCGCTCTGCTCCGCGCTTTGCGGCCTTGGCTGCACCGGAAATACGCAGTGCTTCAACAGCCTTGTCAAAATCGCCACCGGCTTCCTCGAGTGCCTTCTTGCACTCCATCATTCCGGCAGATGTTGCTTCCCGCAGTCGTTTTACATCAGCGGCACTAATCGTGGACATTATGAATCTACTTCCTTTTCGTTATGAATTCAGCCGAGTAAATGCCCCGACCGACAGACACTCGACGAAGCGAATGCGCGCGGTCGGGACGCTTAACAAGTGGATTAAGCCTCAGTTGCGGGCGTTTCAGCGACGATCGTTTCCGTCACGACAGCGTCGGGGGTTTCAGTCCCAGCAAGAAGTTCGCGCTCCCATTCTGCGAGAGGCTCGACCTCTGCGACAGCAGCTCCACCGGAGCGAGCAATGAGGCCTTCAGCAACTGCATCCGCGATAACGCGGGTGAGAAGTGCTACCGCACGGATTGCGTCATCGTTGCCCGGGATTGGAAAGTCAACGACATCGGGATCACAGTTGGTGTCCAACATGGCGATAACTGGAATGTTGAGTTTGTGGGCTTCTTGGACGGCAATGTGCTCCTTGTTGGTGTCAACAACCCACACCAGACTTGGGATTTTTGCCATATCGCGGATACCACCAAGGGTCCGTTCCAACTTTTCCTTCTCACGACGAAGTACGAGCAGTTCTTTTTTGGTCAGATTGGATCCCGACACGTCATCGAAATCGATGACTTCGAGTTCTTTGAGTCGCTGCAGGCGCTTGTGCACAGTATTGAAGTTTGTGAGCATGCCGCCCAACCAGCGGTGGTTGACGTAGGGCATTCCCACGCGTGTTGCCTGCTCAGCGATTGCCTCTTGTGCTTGCTTCTTGGTACCGACGAACATGATG
>JBDQMZ010000094.1:0-5557 GCA_040261955.1 Candidatus Nanopelagicales bacterium | reverse complement strand
TCTGCAGGTCACGCATTTTGACGGCAGTGTTCATGATCTCTCAGGAGTTTGGCCTCAGATTGATCTCTATGGTGAACTTTCCACGGCGGTTGGTCAAGAGATAACCCCCCAAACACCACGCGAGACTCTCGAGGCTTTGTGCGAAAGTGCAGGAATCAAATATGCCCCGAGCTCGGTCAACGGGAAACTCGTTGAGGAACTCTTTGAGCACCATGTAATTTCAACGTTTACCGGCCCGACATTTGTCATGCATTTCCCCGTTGACACGTCGCCTCTAACGCGCGATCACCGCGACCGCGAGGGTGTCGTTGAAAAGTGGGATCTGTACGTGGACGGCTTTGAACTTGCTACCGGCTATTCCGAACTCGTTGACCCGGTGATCCAGCGCGAGCGTTTGATCGAGCAGGCAAAACTTGGTGCAAAAGGTGACAAAGAAGCCATGACACTTGATGAGGATTTCTTGCGTGCACTCGAGCATGGCATGCCACCATCAGGTGGTGTGGGCATGGGCCTGGATCGCATGCTCATGGCTCTCACAGGTCTTGGCATCAGGGAAACAATTCTGTTCCCATTGGTCAAACCCGAGCGAGACCAGTGATGTCAAGTTCCGCAGTCATCATCCGACCAGCTAAAACCACTGATGTTCGCGCTATCCGATCATTGGTTGATGCCTATACCAATGATGGAAGTTTGCTGTCCAAGGCGACGGTGACAATCTTCGAGGACATTCAAGAGTTTCTTGTTGCTGAAGTTGACGGAAATGTTGTCGGCTGCGGCGCCCTGCACGTCATGTGGGAGGACCTCGCCGAGGTTCGAACATTGGCGGTCAAACCTGACAATGCGCGCCAAGGAATTGGTTCACAATTGCTGGAACAACTCCTGAACAAGGCCCGAGCAATTGGAGTCAAGAGAGTCTTTTGTCTCACGTTCATGAAAGACTTTTTTGGTCGTCATGGCTTTGAAGAAATCGATGACACTCCCGTGGGCCACGACGTCTATGAACAAATGCTGCAGTCCTATGACGAAGGCGTTGCCGAGTTCCTCGGACTTGAGCGGGTTAAGCCCAACACGTTGGGTAACTTCCGCATGCTGAACCAAAACATCTAGGCTCTTGGTTAAGCCACAGGTCCGAGCCTGCTAACTCTGGGCAAACCGGCGGCTCGTTCATCTGCGATATCTCGCGCGGTTTGCAATCGCGAGCCATGACCGTGCGGTGCCAACACCTGCAGCTTCTAGCCGCAACGCAAGATTGGGTGATATGCGGGCATGCTCATGAATCACTCGGCTCAGCGTTACACGAGAAATTCCCAGGCGTGCCGCCGCTTCGCTGACGGTAAGTCCGAGGTCAGCGAGGACGTCTTCTCGCAGAATTGCTCCAGGGTGCACGGGGCTTTTCATCATGCGCATGCTCCTTAGTGATAGTCCTGATAGTCAACGAGCTCGATATCGCTCTCGATGAATCGAAAAGTGACGCGCCAGTTGCCGGTAACCCAGATGGACCAATGGTTCGCAAGTTTGCCTGTGAGCTTGTGCGTGCGATGCCGTAATGCAAGACCGTCAGCCGGTATTGCGCAACCCCGTGGCAATCCCATTGATGGTCAAGGACAACGCTCGGGTGAGGTCTTCTGAAGGTGAGCCGGTGCGTGCGCGAGCAAGTAATGAAATTTGCAGGTTGTGCAGCGGCAATAAATAGGTGTCGCGCGTTTCAAGTGTGCGAGCCAGGGATGGATTACCCGTGAGCAGTCCGCTCTCTCCCGTGATGGACAAAATTCGAGCAACGGTCAGATCGTGCTCGGCGCGAATCATGTCAAATAGGTAGTGCAGGTCGGTGGGGACAAGGTTGGACACGTATTGCTCGGCAACACTGAGGTCAGTTTTCGCCAGTGTCATTTCAACATTGGACACAAAGTTGCGAAAGAAGTCCCACGATTCATACATCGCTGCAAGTTCACTTTCGAGGCCGGCATCGACAACAGCCTGCAGGCCGCTACCAACACCGAACCAGCCCGGGACAACCTGTCGGGATTGAGTCCAACCGAACACCCAAGGGATTGCTCGCAAGCCTTCAATGCCTGCGGCCGTGTCTGGTCTGCGTGATGGTCGAGAACCAAAATGCATTGCGCCGAATTCCTCAACGGGTGTTGACAGGGTGAAATAGCGCGGCAACTGGGGGTCATTGACCAGAGAGCGGTAGCTCGACTGCCCAACGGCTGATGCAATGTCCATCACTTTGTCCCACCGTTCCAGCTCAGCGGCTGAGCGACGCGGAGTCTGGTGCAATAGTGATGCGTCAAGGGTTGCAGCCACCATTTGTTCAAGGTTGTCCCGCGCGAGAACGGGCAGCAGGTACTTGTCAGAGATAACCTCACCTTGTTCTGTGATCTTGATCTGCCCGTCAAGGACACCCCATGGTTGGGACATGATCGCGTTATAGGTCGGACCGCCGCCCCGGCCCACGGTCCCCCCGCGACCGTGGAACAGGCGCAGGGCAACACCGTGTTTGGCGCACACATCACGCAACCTGCGCTGGGCCAAGTGAATCTCCCATTGCGATGTTGTGATCCCCGCATCTTTATTCGAATCCGAATAGCCCAACATGACCTCTTGGGTGTCACCGCGGGAGGAAACAATCTGCCGATAGGCAGGCAGAGATAGCAGCGCATCCACTAGGTCGCCGGCGGCGCGGAGTTCGTCCACGGTTTCTAACAGCGGCACGAAACCGACCAGGGATGCTCCCGCATCAGTGTTCACAAGGCCGGCTTCGCGGCCAAGGACGACTGCTGCCAATACATCGTCTGCACCCTTGGTCATGGAAATGATGACTGACTCCAGAGCGCGCGGCCCAAATTCGGTGACAATGTCCCGGGCTGCGACCAAGGTTTCCAGGGTGGTCAACCCTGCCTCGTCCAATGGCGGCGGTGTTGGCGCCAGTGGTCGTTGAGAGTCCAACTCGGTTGCTAAAAGTTCAAATCGCTCAGCGCCGGAAAGGTTGAGATACGCCTCAACACTGGACCCGTCAAGGCGTGCAAAGAGTTGACCGACGGCATCCTGGAATTTTTCTGAGTGCTCTCGAATATCGAGGGTGGCAAGAGGTAATCCAACGCTGGCAACAACTCGAATGGCGCGATCAAGAACGCCATGTGCTGCAAGTTCGCCATTATGTGACTCAAGGTACTGGCGAATCATGAACAGGTCAGCAAGAATTTCACGTGTGCTGGAGTAATCACGCCCTGCCTGATGCGGGGAGCCTGCAACCAGTCGATCGTGGGTTAGATGCAACCGCAATCTGATGATGGTCAACTTAATGCGAATGGGTTCTTCTGTGTTAAGTCGCAAGAGTCTTTTGTCAAACTCAGGCAAGCGGTCCAAGTCTGCATTGATTGATTCCCAGAGCTCTGTTGATGTGCCGACAATGCGCTGCGAAATGGATAGGTCCTCGATCAACCGGTCAATGTGCGGCAAGAGATCCGTGAGTGCGTTTTCGCGCAGGAAAGTAACTACCTCGCGAGTGAGTTGTGGTGTCACAAACGGGTTTCCGTCGCGGTCTCCACCAATCCAGGAACCAAAACTGACCGGCCGTGAATCTGCGGGGGTGCTCACTCCAAGTGCATCGAATGTGTGAGCCAAGTCAGTGAGAACCTGACCGAGTGGTCCGCGTGTTAGGTCGTTGACGTAATAGAGCGCATTGCGGGCTTCATCGAGAACTTGTGGTTTTTCCAAACGCAATTCATCTGTCTGCCACAGCAACGAAATGAGTTCTGCCAAGCGTGCCTCGCGTGCCGATTCGGAGAGAGTTGCATCCAACAACGTGTCAGCGATTCGCCGAAGTTTGAGCAGTACTGAGCGACGCGCGGCCTCTGTGGGGTGTGCGGTGAAGACGGGACGCACTGACAGGTTCCGCGCAACGCGGTCAACATCGGCTGCGGTGAATCCACCCATTTCCTTGGCTTCAAGCACCACGCGCTGCAGTGGGCTTCCGGCGCTGCGATAGGCATCGAGCACGTCATTGGTGCGCTCCACCTGTTCGGCAACATTGGCCAGATCGAAGTAAATGGAGAAACTGCGGGCAAGCAGGGTCGCCTCGGGCAGACTGGCCGAACCCAACAGTGCGGCGGCAGCAACAGGGTCTTCGCGAGAGAGTTTGCGCACCTGCTCGACCAAATCAAGCAAAGGTTGCCCCTCCTGACGAACGAGGGTGTGACCCAGTAGGTCACCCAGAGTCCGGATATTGGAGCGCAGTCGGGCGGAGGTGTCAGAACTCTCAGTCACCGCACGATTATGGCGTAGGTCACATTTCAGGAAAGTTACGCGCTAGCGGGCGTGAAGCTCACCAGAGGTCACCCGCGCGCCAAAAATTTGCAGGTGAGATTTACTCATGCAGAATTTGACCAGCTGACCGACTATGCCGCCCGACAAGGCTTGCCGGTATCCACGGTCGTCCGATTAATGGTGCTCAAAGCGATCGCACCCGCAGAAGACCTCATGAGTGTGCTTGATCGACTCGAATCTGACATTGCCCAGGTCAGGCAGACCATCTCGAGCAAGTAGGCCCCGATTTCGCGGTGGGCGTACGCAAAAGCCCCACACTCGGGTATCGGGATGCCAAATCATGGGGGACAATGGAGCAAGTCATATGGGTGTCCACACCCAGCATCCCAGCAGTGGGAGGCATCAGATGACTGCCTGAAAAGGAGTGTGACGCATGTTCGAGAGGTTTACTGACAGAGCCCGCCGGGTAGTGGTGCTTGCGCAGGAAGAAGCGCGCATGCTCAACCACAATTACATTGGCACCGAACACATTCTTCTTGGCCTGATCCATGAGGGTGAAGGTGTCGCAGCCAAGGCTCTCGAGTCCCTCGGTATCTCCCTGGAGGCCGTGCGCTCCCAGGTCGAGGAAATCATTGGCCAGGGTCAGCAGGCACCCAGCGGTCACATCCCCTTCACCCCGCGCGCCAAGAAGGTCCTCGAACTTTCCCTGCGCGAGGCACTGCAACTCGGACACAATTACATTGGCACCGAGCACATTCTTCTTGGCCTGATCCGCGAGGGTGAAGGTGTTGCAGCCCAGGTGCTCGTCAAGCTTGGCGCCGACCTGAACCGTGTTCGCCAGCAGGTCATTCAACTTCTCAGTGGTTACCAGGGCAAAGAGCCCGCGAATGCTGGCGGTCCCGCCGAGGGAACGCCCAGTACGTCACTCGTGCTCGACCAGTTCGGCCGGAATCTCACCGCCGCCGCGCGTGAAGGCAAACTTGATCCGGTCATTGGCCGCGCCAAGGAAATCGAGCGGGTCATGCAGGTTCTCTCTCGCCGCACCAAGAACAACCCCGTGTTAATTGGTGAGCCCGGTGTTGGCAAGACCGCGATCGTTGAAGGTCTGGCCCAAGACATTGTCGCGGGTGAAGTTCCCGAGACCCTCAAAGACAAGCAGCTCTACACACTCGACCTCGGCGCACTCGTTGCCGGTAGTCGCTACCGTGGTGACTTTGAAGAGCGGCTCAAGAAAGTGCTCAAGGAGATCCGCACCCGCGGTGACATCGTGTTGTTCATCGATGAAATG
>JBDQMZ010000093.1:0-3141 GCA_040261955.1 Candidatus Nanopelagicales bacterium | reverse complement strand
CTTTGTAAGTGGGTTCTTTCCAGTTCCTATCCTTGCGCATGCCGTGTTCGGCGTCACATTCGCCCACATGGAAAAGTCGCTTGGCGGGCATTTTGAGTCAGTTCGGCGGAAGTGCTTGCCAAATGACTAACTTTTGGGTGGACTAGTGCATGAAAGTGCGGCAGGTAGCCGTGCCGGGTGGGAATGATCAAAGGAGTGGCGTGAGCGCCTCAGCGCAACCAAGTGAAGGAACGCAGTGGGCTGCGCGGCTAGCTCTTGAGTCGGGCCAGATTGTTCAGGAAATCGGTCATGACCAAGATTGCGATGAAGACCTGCGCCAAGGTGTCGTTGATATCACCGGATCAGACATGGTGGACACTGACTTCGATGAGGTCGTGGATGCCGCTCTTCTGTGGTACCGCGAGGACGACGGTGACCTGACCGACGCTCTGGTCGATGCCATTATTTCCCTCGCTGACCAAGGTGTCGTGTGGCTGCTGACCCCCAAGCCTGGTCGCGATGGCCATGTTGAACCCGAAGACATCACCGAGGCCGCGCAGACGGCGGGTCTGCGGCAAACGAGCACGATCAGCGCCGGAACCAACTGGCAAGGAACTCGATTGGTGGCACCGAAGGCTAAGCGGTAACCTTCGACGCATGTCGATACCTGTTGGAGAATTAGCCCCTGATTTCACCCTGGCAAATCAATACGGTGAAACCGTCACTCTCTCGGATTTCCGCGGGAAAAAGAATGTGGTCATCATGTTCTATCCATTTGCTTTCACTGGAATTTGCACCGGAGAATTGTGCACGATTCGTGACCGCAAAACAGACTTTATTAACGATGCAACTGAAGTGCTGAGCATTTCGTGCGATCCAACACCTTCACTTAAGGTGTTCTCGGAGCAGGAGAACCTGACCCACAACCTGCTCAGTGATTTCTACCCCCACGGTGCGGTGTCGCAGGTCTATGGCGCATTCCTCGAAGACAAAGGCTTTGCAACACGCGCGGCCTACGTCATCGACAAAGAAGGCGTTGTTCGTTGGGCCGTTGTAAACGGACCTGGCGAGGCTCGCAATGCGGATGATTACGTCGCTGCACTAGCAGATTTGGCTTAATCGGTTCGCGGAGTTTTTTCCGCATCGGTGACTTCGAGTGTCGTTGTAACAGGTGCGGTGTGCGGGTCCTCCCACGTTGATGCTCGATTAATCTGATTGACGTGGGACACGATTCCGCCGATAAGTGCGATTTGAGCCGTCATGTCTGCACCGCGCACCGCTTGGTGCGCCGCCGTCACCCCAATGCTTTCGGTGGGATCATCCGTTGCCATGTTGTCCGCGGCCATTTCAATCAGGTCGGCGAGTGGCGACAACGCAGCAGCAGGAATTTGAGTTGTTGAGCTGCTGCGGGTTGCGGTGCGGAGGTCGTTTGCAATATTGAGAACGCGAGCACTCATCACTTGATTGGCTTGCAGCAACTCCTTGAGTTGCGCCATGTCAGAGCTGTGAATTCGCGGACTCCATTTGGAATGTTTGGACAGATCCTCGTATTGAGCGGCTAACCCCAAAACCTGGTTGCGCAATTCAACTGCCTGATCACTCCAGTTCTGGGTGGTCTCGCGTGAGGGATTGTCTCGAAGGTCGCGGGCAATCTTGGCAAGCAAAGTTGACAAATTTACTTGGACACGAGCCAGACCCGATGCCAGTTTTTGCGTATCTCTTGTTGGTGAAGCGAGGAATGACGCAACGAGGGCGAACAGCGCACCGATCATGACACCCGTGAATCGCTCCAAGGCCAACTCTGTTGTGAGGTGACTGCCCACCACCAAGATGACCGTGACTGCAAGGCTTGCTGCAACGGCGGGGGACTCATCGGGATTGGAATATTGCATCAGGCGGGCCATGATGAAACTCAATGCGACAAGCAGAAGTATGACAATCGCGCCCGATCCAATGAATGAGACGATCACAAGTGCAACAGCAGCACCGACAAGGGCTCCCAATAATTGGATGAAGGTCTCTTTTGCCGCATGGTGAAATGTGACCCGCGTTGCAATCACTGCAGTAATCGCTGCGGGCACAGGTGAGGCATAAGGAATTGCATCGGACACTAAATAGGCTGCGAATGCGGCAAGTGAAGTGAGGACGGCAAGACGGGTATAGGTCGTTGGTTTAAAGCTTTTGAGCCGAGCCACTCGGGCGCCGTCGGGGATACTCACGTGATCAGTATCGCAAATGCCGAATTGCGCCACCTCGTATCTGGGCTATTTCTGCATTCGCATCATTTGGGTTGCCACAAGTTCGGCTTCCTGTTCGTCATGTGTCACGTGAATTGCTGGGATTCCTTGAGATCTGACGAGCCCTGAGACCTCCGTCGCCAGTCGAATCCGCGTGGTGGAGTCGAGCGCGCTAAACGGTTCATCAAAAAGGAGTACTTCGGGCTTGGGAGCTACCGCTCGAGCTAAAGCGACCCTTCCTGCTTGTCCTCCGGAGAGTTCCCAAGTTCGGTTTTTTCGCACGTGTGTCAAACCCACCCACTCAAGTAGTTCGGTTGCTCGAACGCGTGCGGTTTCCCGATCAACGTTGTGTGCACGTAACCCGTAGGCGATGTTGTCAATGAGTGACAGATGGGGGAAAAGAAGTGGGTCTTGAAAGACCAAGCCGATATTCCTTTTGTGAATGGGAAGTTCGTTCACCCGAACACTATTGAGCAAGATGTCACCGCTCAATGCCGATGTTATGCCAGCGATCGTGGCTAATAATGTTGACTTCCCGCATCCACTGGGGCCAAGGATTGCCAAAGTTTCACCGGGAGTTACCGTGAAATTAAACGGTTCATGGAGCGGTTGTGAATCTGAATACCCGATCACCAAATTCGATGTACTGAGTCCTGTAGTTGTCATGACAGTTTGATTCTTCCCGGTGCTGAGAAACGATCAATGAGCAACATGAGAGCGAGTGTCATGACAACCAAAATTGTGCTCAACACCGCAGCAGTGGTGTAGGCCTGATCTCCAGGCTTTGCCAGTAGTTTGGCAATCTGCACGGGCACAGTCGGTGAATCTGCACGGGCGAGAAAGGAAGCCGCCCCGAATTCACCAAGTGAAACCGCACCGGCCAACCCACCTGCTGCGATCATGACGGTTCGCAGGAGAGAGCCAT
>JBDQMZ010000092.1:0-3074 GCA_040261955.1 Candidatus Nanopelagicales bacterium | reverse complement strand
CGTCTGCTGCGCGAGCAGACCTCTTTGATGATCGAGTCTGGATCATCACTGCCACGCCCGCGAATGATCCTCAAAGGGTTGAGAGTTTGAAAGCTCTCATCACAGCAATGGGAAGCGCTTCAATTGACATGTCCGTTGAACAGCACGACCGTGTGGTTGCTTTGGTTTCCCACACCCCGCAAATTCTTTCGAGTCTGATGGCTGGGTCGCTCGCAAGTAGTTCGGTGGAGGAATTGAGCGTTTCTGGCTCCGGATTGGCCGACATGATTCGCATCGCAGGATCCGACCCGGAATTATGGCGTGAGATTTTGATTTCAAATTCAACCGAAGTTGTTTCTGTTTTGGATTCCCTGATCGCCTCCCTCAATGATGCCCGAGCCGCGATCCGGGCCCAGGACAAAGAGGCGGTAACCGAGTTCTTGTCCAACGGCAACTCGGGGAAGCTACGAGTTCCCGGAAAACATGGCGGTAAATCAACTCGATTCGATTCCATTAACGTCAAGATCTCAGATAAACCAGGTGCGTTGGCTGAGCTATTTGCTGCTGCAGGCGGTTTAGTCTTAAACCTGGTAGATGTTCGTATTGAACACATTCTTGGTCGACCCTCAGGAATCGTGCAACTCTACGTGCGTCCGGAGGAGATCGATGCACTCGAAGCAGGCCTTGAAATACAAGGTTTTGAGACTCGAGGCCGCGGATGACGACTCACGTTATTGCCATTGATGGCCCTGCAGGATCAGGCAAGTCCTCGGTGAGTCGGCAGGTGGCCAAGCGTTTGCAGTGGATCATGTTGGACACGGGTGCCATGTACCGCGCCATTACTTGGGCGATACTGGATCAGCAGATATCGCTCGAGGATTCTGAATCGATTGGCAGGGCCGCGATGAATTCTGAGATCACAATTCATACCGATCCTGATAATTCACAAGTATTTGTGGGAGACCACGAGGTCACGCAGGGGATCCGTTCGCCTGAGGTGACTGCTGCCGTCAGCGCGGTGAGTGCCTTGGCGCCGGTTCGATCTCGCTTGGTGGATCTACAACGATCAACCGTGGCTGAGGCAACGCACGGTGTCGTCATTGAGGGTCGTGATATTGGCACCGTTGTGTTGCCTGATGCCCGTCTCAAAGTTTTTTTGACGGCTGACCCTCGGGTGCGAGCACAGCGGCGCGGTAGTGAGATGGGGCAAGACTTATCCCCGAACGCCCTTGATCACATGGAAGCGACCATCCGGGAAAGAGATGCAAAAGACTCGGGCCGCGAAATCTCGCCATTGAAGGCGGCAAGTGACGCAATAGAAATTGACACATCAGATTTGACCCAGGAACAGGTTGTCGAGCGAATTGTTCAGCTCGCGCGCGAGGTCTACCCGGAAATCCCCATCTCCAGCCCATGACGGTGGGTAACAGGGCGGCCCACGCCCGCAATATCGGTTCGCTGCTGGCCCGAAGCCTCTACCGGGTCCACATCAGCGGTGCTCATAACGTACCGAACTCGGGCCCCACACTTTTAGTTTCGGGGAGCGCTGATGTTGGCGCATTGCTCATGCTCAAGGCCATGAGCCCGAGCCCGGTGAGTGTGCTGCTACCAGGCCCTATGGGGGACTTGGCGGGCGATGTGGCAGGAGATATCTCGGTTGAGTCTCCCTATGCAATCGGGGCGCAAATCCGTGCGTTAGGAATCCTGAGTGGCAGTGACACGTTCGAACCTGGATGCGTTCTAGCCAGCTCTGAAATCGTTGACTGTGGTTTTCTCATTCTGGAGGCCAATCCTGCGGTGATCCCAGTAGAAATCTGGTGTGAAACTCGCGATGGGGAAACTTATGAGTGGATCTCGAGGGCTCCTGCACCGCGGTCTCAGGTCCATGTGTATTTTGGGGAGCCTGCTCGAGCTCCTGAGTTCAGTGTTCACGGCCGAGTCAATGAAGCACGATCTGCGTCTGAGTGGTGCAGACAGTTCACTGCGGATCATCATGAGATGGTGTTGCACAGACTTGGGCGAAAGGCAACACCGTGAGTAATGAAGAATCAGAAACAGAGGTCTTCTTCGCAGGTGAGTCCGAAAGTGCGACGACAGAAATTACCGTCGATCTGCCCGAAGATGCCACCGAGGACGAATATCTAGCCTTCGCACTTGCGGCTGCACGTGAAGAATTTGGTGATTTTGATGCAGAGCTCGCAGAACTCAGTAGCACGGCGAATCTCCCGGTTGTAGCAATTGTTGGTCGGCCCAATGTTGGCAAGTCCACTCTGGTCAACCGAATAATTGGTCGCAGGGAAGCTGTCGTGGAGGATGTCCCCGGCGTAACACGTGACCGGGTGAGTTACGAAGCCGAATGGAATGGACGCAAGTTCCTTGTAGTCGACACAGGTGGCTGGGAACGTAATGCACGCGGGATTCACTCCCAAATTGCCGGACAGGCCGAACGAGCAATCAACGAAGCAGATGTTGTCTTATTCGTTGTTGACGCCATGGTGGGTGCGACGACCACAGATGAAGCCGTTGTTGATGTTATTCGCAAATCAGGCAAGCCCACGATTTTGGTCGCTAATAAGGCCGATGATCACAATGCCGAACTTGATGCGACAGCGCTGTGGAGCCTGGGTTTAGGCGAGCCACATCCTGTGTCCGGTTTGCACGGCAGGCGCTCCGGCGATCTGCTTGATGCTGTTGTTGCGATGTTGCCCGAGGTTGGTTCTGGCCAGGCCAAGGAAGGCGCCCCGAGGCGCGTGGCTCTGCTGGGTAAACCAAATGTGGGTAAGTCATCCCTTCTTAATGCATTGGCAGGGTCCAACCGAGTAGTTGTGGACGATGTCGCAGGCACCACGGTTGATCCGGTCGATGAACTGGTGGAGATCAAGGACAGACTCTGGTGGTTCGTTGACACTGCGGGAATTCGCAAACGCCACAGGGAAGCGTCCGGCCACGAGTACTACGCCACTCTTCGCACGCAGGCTGCACTCGAGCGCGCCGAGCACCTTATGAATGCCGTTTGCCTCGGCACCTACACATCGTGGGTGCGTATTTATGTCATAGAAAGAGACACACGAGAAATGAATCATGAATTTCATTGT
>JBDQMZ010000091.1:0-6596 GCA_040261955.1 Candidatus Nanopelagicales bacterium | reverse complement strand
GTTCTGGCTGACACCCCCACAGCCTACGCGCCCGCCAGTGGATGAATCGCCGCTAGTTCATGTGCAATAGCCTTCAGGCTCTAAAACCCTCGTATTGAGACGATGACCGAAGGCAGTTCATCGACACTCACCAGAACATCGCGCGCCTTTGAGCCCTCGCTCGGACCGACAACACCGCGTGACTCCATGAGGTCCATGAGCCTGCCTGCTTTTGCGAAACCGACCCGCAATTTGCGCTGAAGCATCGACGTCGAACCAAATTGAGTTGATACGACCAGTTCAACCGCTTGGAGCAGAACATCAAGATCATCGCCGATATCGCCATCAATTTCCTTGGTAGTTGCCGCGGGTGCGACTACTTCCTCGAGGTATTCAGGATCCCATTGATCCTTGCAATGTTGAACGACCTCACGGATCTCGTGCTCCGAGATAAATGCGCCTTGAATACGCAGCGACTTGTTCGCGCCCATGGGTAGGAATAGGCCATCACCCTGACCGACCAACTTCTCAGCACCTGGTTGGTCGAGGATCACACGACTATCAGCCAGGCTTGAAGTTGCAAATGCCAAACGACTAGGAACATTGGCCTTGATGAGTCCGGTAACAACATCGACACTTGGCCGTTGAGTTGCTAGAACCAGATGAATACCTGCCGCACGCGCGAGCTGGGTAATTCGAACGACGGAATCCTCAACATCTCGCGGGGCAACCATCATGAGATCTGCTAACTCATCCACGATCACCAACAAATATGGATACGTCGAGATCGTTCGTTCCGAGCCCGGCAGTGGCTTTACTTTGCCTGCCCGAACAGCTTTGTTGAAGTCATCAATATGTCGGTACCCAAAGGCCGAAAGATCGTCATAGCGACGGTCCATTTCCTTGACCACCCACTGAAGGGCATCAGCAGCCTTCTTCGGATTCGTGATAATCGGAGTTATCAGATGCGGAACGCCTTCATAGATCGTCAGCTCAACACGTTTCGGGTCGACGAGAATCATGCGTACTTCATCAGGGGTGGCCCGCATCAGAATTGAAGTGATCAAACTGTTTATGCAACTACTCTTTCCTGCCCCTGTCGCTCCCGCGACAAGGATATGTGGCATTTTTGCAAGATTTGCAACGACAAATGAGCCCTCGACATCCTTGCCCAAGGCAACAACCATCGGGTGCTGATCATTGGCTGCCACTTTGCTCTTGAGTACATCACCCAAGGCCACAAGTTCACGGTCGGTATTGGGGATTTCAATACCAATTGCTTTTTTGCCAGGAATTGGGCTCAAAATCCGAACCTCAGCGCTAGCAACGGCATAGGCAATGTTCTTGCTGAGCGCGGTTACCCGCTCAACCTTGACACTTGGACCCAGCTCGATTTCATATCGAGTGACGGTCGGCCCACGCATGAAGCCCGCAACGTTGGCATCGATGCCGAACTGCTCCAACACCTCAGTGAGCGCGGCTACAACTTGATCATTTGCCTTTGTCGCACTCTTGTGAGCCGGACCCAACTTCAGGATTTCCCCTTTGGGTAGCCGATAAGGAGTGCGCGGAGCCAATGTGAGTTGCTGTCCGACGGCAGCCTTGCCCCGCTTTGCGTCATTGGGGACAACTGCTACGACCTCGGTAGCATTTTCACCGGCACCACGTGCGGTCGGAACCACCACGGTGTCCGAACGTGGAGTTGAGGCCGTGGCGATTTTTGGAGTAATCCCAGAGAGCAGTGCGGCAGCCGGACGGTGTTCATCTGGCTCAAATTCATTGGCCAGCGGAGTGACGAACGGTTCATCGCCAGCCAGCGGCACGTCACGTTGAGTGACATCCGAACGTAGGACCCCAATTCTGAGTTCCCCATTTGGGTCATCAAAACCATTGTCTCGATCTCCCTGATCATCCGCTGGTTTCTTTCCATCGACCGCGTCAACAACAGAAGTCGCATCGAGCTGATCGGCTGATTCATCGGGCGCCGTTGATCGAAGGCCAGCTATACGCTGCCATCCGGCCTTGAGTATCTCTCGAACCCGGGCAATGCTGGTCCCGGTCAGCACGAGAAAACCGAAAAAACTCAGGATTAACAAAAGCACGGCGCTGACTATGACGCCCAGTGCGGAAACCACGGGTGCAGTAACAATCGCACCGAATACCCCGCCGCCCGAATTCATCGCATTCGCACCATCGCTGGGCGTTGGTGTTCCCTGAATTAAATGCCAAAGGCCGAGAACACCGAGCAGAATGGCTCCTGCGCCTATCGTCAGGCGCCCCGTTGTTGCATTCTGGTCAGGATGGCGCAGATAGCGCCAAGCCAAGGCGAAAAGAACGAGCGGAACAACCCACGCCAGCGCCCCGAGCAACGCTGTAGCGATCATGGAAATCCAAGAAATAAACCAACCTTGAACTCCGAACCAGGTACCGGCAACGAACATCACACCCAGCGCAATGAGGCCCAGCCCTAAACCATCGCGTCGAAGTGTTGGGTCGAGCTCCTTGGCACCTTTGCCGATTCCTCGAGTCACTGAGCCCAAAATGTGTGCAACGGCGATCCACACCCTGCTAATCCCGCGGCCCAATGCTGTTACTGCCCTGATGACCGGGCCTGGACGCATGGGGGAACTCGACTTTTTCGGTCGGGACGAGCCCCGAGCAGCACCCTTTGAGGGGCTCTTAGAACGAGACTGTCGAAACGGGGCGGGAGAAGATCCACGCGTTTTGGTGGATGAGCGGGAAGCCATGCCTCGGAGCGTACCGAGAAATTGGGGCATTTCACTGCAGTCACACGCGTCCCGCGTGTCACAAATTGTGCGAATAAGCCCCTAAACGACCAGCACGACGGGGACGATCATGGGCTTTCGGCGATGTGTGGTTCCGACCCACTTGCCAACAACCTTGCGGGCCCTTTGGGAGAGCTCGTGGGAGTCATCAACTCCCTCTGCCATGGCCTCTATCAGAGCATTCTTAACCCGGTCAATGATCTCCGAGTCAATGATCTGCGAGTGGTCGGGAGCCTTGCCCACCCCCCTTTCGTGGATTTCCGGGCCCACCACGACCGTGCCATGTTCGAGGTCAACAGCGGCAAAAATGGACAGGAATCCTTCCTCACCGAGGATCCGTCGGTCCTTGAGCAGCGCTTCATCGACACTCCCCACGCTCGCACCGTCGACATAAACCTCACGGAGTGGGAACCTGCCACTGATAGAGGCTTGGCCAGCTGCGAGATCAACACACACTCCATCGCCCGTGAGCAGCACGTGGTCACTCGGGATGCCGACGCTCTCGGCGATGCCAGCATTTGCCACCAAATGTCGCCACTCACCATGGATGGGCATCACATAGCGCGGTTTCACAATATTCATGACGTAACGCAGCTCGCCCGCAGCTGCATGCCCTGACACGTGTACGAGCGCATTGGATTTGTGTACTACGTCAGCACCCAACTTGGTCAAACCGTTGATTACTCGGTTCACCGCATTCTCATTACCCGGGATCAAGGACGAAGCGAGGACGATCGTGTCGTCCTGTCCAACCGAGATGTCATGGTTTCGGTGTGCAATTCTCGAAAGTACCGCCATGGGTTCACCCTGGCTGCCCGTGCAAATAAGTACCGCCCGGTCGTCCGGGAGCTTTGCCAACTCATCAAGTGAAATTAGAGTATTTCCCGGTATGGAGAGATAACCCATGTCACGAGCCACGCCCATATTCCGCACCATGGAGCGTCCGACGAAGGCAACTTTGCGGTTATGGGCAATCGCAGTGTCAATGATCTGTTGAACTCGGTGAACGTGCGAGGCAAATGATGCCACGATTACTCGGCCCTTGGCCCGATGAAAAACTTTGTCGAGAACTGGAACGATCTCGCGCTCGCTCGGTACAAACCCGGGAACTTCAGCATTTGTGCTGTCCACCATGAGGATGTCAACACCAATATCCCCCAAGCGAGCGAAACTATTGAGATCGGTGAGCCTGCCATCTAATGGCAATTGATCCATTTTGAAGTCGCCAGTGTGCAAAATCGTGCCAGCGCTCGTGGTGATTGCGATGGCCATGGCATCAGGGATCGAGTGATTCACGGCCAAGAACTCGAGGCCAAATGGACCAATCTGTTCGGTCCCCTTGTCTTTTACCGCCAACGTAAATGGTGTTATCCGGTGCTCTTTGAGCTTTGCTTGCACAAATGCCAGCGTCAACTCTGAACCGATGATCGGTATGTCCGCCTTGTTTCGCAGTAGATATGGCACAGCACCTATGTGATCTTCATGGCCATGTGTGAGGACAATCGCTAGTACATCATCGAGGCGCTCAAGTATTGGCTCGAAATCAGGCAGGATCAGATCTACCCCGGGATGTGACTCTTCAGGGAACAGCACCCCACAATCAACGATCAGTAACTTTCCATCAATTTCAAATACGGTCATGTTTCGACCGATCTCTCCGATACCGCCAAGTGGCAAAATCCTCAACCCACCCGTGGGCAATGGCGGCGGTACATCAATATCGTGATTGAGCATTTATACCTTTCAGGCTCCCATGAGGAGTACCAAGAATTCAGGAGCTGAGCGATTCATTAAAAACCGCGCACTCCTCCTGCGGCTAGATCCGCACGAAGTTGCGCTATTTCAGCTTCTGTTGCATTGACGAGTGGGAGTCGAACGGGTCCAGCGGGAAGTCCCTGGATAGCGAGTGCTGCCTTGGTGAGAATCACACCTTGCGTGCGAAAGATTCCGGTGTAGACAGGAAGCATCGCAGTATTCAAAGCTTGTGCAGTTTGTAATTCGCCGCCCCAGAGTGCATCCGCCATGTCGTGTAAACGATCGCCAACGAGATGGCCTACAACAGACACCATCCCTGCTGCACCCAGTGCAAGTAGTGCGAGGTTGAGTGAGTCTTCACCCGAATACCAGGCGAGATCAGTTCTTGCCATTACCCACTGCGATGCCTCAAGGTCCCCCTTGGCATCTTTATTCGCGATGATCCTTGGATGCTCAGCAAGGCGAACAAGAGTTTCCGTTTCAATGGCCACACCTGTTCGGCGGGGGATGTCATAAGTCATCAGCGGCAAATCTGTGGAATCTGCGATCGCGGTGAAATGAGCAATCAAACCGGCCTGCGGGGGCCTGTTGTAGTAGGGCGATGAAGCCATCAGCGCATCTGCGCCTGCAGCCACGGCTAGCTGGGCGCTGGAGATCGAATGGGCGGTGTCATTGGTGCCGACGCCTGCAATAACCGTTGCTCGATCTCCCACGGCATCAACAACTGCGCGAACAAGGGCAGCATCTTCGGCATCAGTTTTTGTGGAACTCTCACCGGTAGTTCCGTTCACGACGAGTCCATCGTGCCTGAGGTTGTCGACCAAATGAGTTGCAAGCTCCTGAGCACCATCAAGGTCCTGGGAACCATCTTCGCGGAATGGAGTCACCATCGCGGAGAGCATCACGCCAAATGGACTGTTCATGGAGTAAAGCCTACCTGTGAACCCTCATAGATCTCAGTTAGGGAGCAACACGTCCATGGGACTCAAATGCAGCATGGGTCAGCGGCATGAGCCGAGCAAAATGATCCTCATAGATTTCCGCGACCATCTCAATTTCCCTCTGAGGGAAGGATGGAAAGTGCGAACCATCGACCTTCCTGCGGAGGGACAGGAAATTCATGAGCGAGCGCGCGTTCATGGTGACGTACGCAGACGAGTAAATGGTGACGGGAAGCACCATCCGTGCAACCTCACGAGCCACACCCGCCTGCAGCATTCGCTGGTATTCGGCATACGCAGAAATACAGGACTGCTTAATCGACGAATCAATCAGTTCGTACTGCTCGGGACTGCCCTTGTGAAATTCGTATGCACCGGGCTTTCCCGACTGAATAATTGGGCGCTCGTGACTTGGTACATAAAAGATCGGCAGCAGCTCACGGTAGCGACCAGACTCCTCGTTGTAACTGGCAATTCGATGGCGCATGTGTTCCCGCCACACGAAAATGGGAGCGCGAACAAAGAAAGTCATCGAGTTATGTTCAAACGGGCTGCCATGCCGATCGCGCATTAGGTAATTAATCAGACCTACAGCTCTGTCGGCATCCGAGTTGACATCCTCCAACGACTGTTCGCCAACGGTAGAGACTCGCGCCGCGAACACCACATCGGCATCAGAGGCACTCGATCGAACGAGTTCAACGGTGACGTCACTTCGAAAGGATATTTCCGAGCTTGAGTTTTCTACGACCACGCGTAGACCCTATCTGGTGTGCCCTCGAATTCACGGGTAACGTGCTCACGTGGACATAACCAGGCTTGCACGCGCGACAGACGCAGAAGCAATCGCGCGCGTTCAATACCGCTCCTGGATGGAAAGAATCCCCCTGGCACTGGAAAACATGTCTGTCCAGGAGATTGAGGCAGCGTGGGCGTCCACCATCAGCGCCGGGGATGGCCGATCAGGTCGCATCCTCGTGGTCGAGCGATCAGGGCAAGTCGAAGGCTATTGCGCCGTAATGTTCGACATGGATGTAAAGACGTGCCAAGTCGTGGGCCTTGAAGTGTCCCCCAATTGCAGGCGCTCCACTCTTGGAATCCGATTGACCAATGCCGCCGCTGACTTGGCCATGAG
>JBDQMZ010000090.1:0-3081 GCA_040261955.1 Candidatus Nanopelagicales bacterium | reverse complement strand
GGCATCGAGTAATCCAAGGGGAGGGGCAACTGACATGCCCTGAGACTAGCCATATTTTTGGGCGGCGCCTAGATGTGATGTAGTCGTTCAGGTTTCCCCATAACCCTGAGGAGAAAAAAGGGGTCAGGTGCGCTAGTCTCGCGTCAGCGGAGAACCGCGATTTTGACATTAGCCCGTACACAGTACGGGGGGACTCGTGAAGGTAGTGAGAATGACTCGCACTGCAGTTGCAGGCAAGAAGGCGCTTCTTAGTGCCGGCGTGGTCGCAGGCCTTTTCCTGCTCAGCGGCTGCACCGCCAACGAAGCATTCTTCTTTGACATGCCAGAGCCGGCTTCAGCAGAAGCTCCCATCATTCTGAATCTGTGGAATGGCTCTTGGATCGCTGCTTGGGGCGTAGGTATTGTCACGTGGGGCTTGATGCTGTGGGCGATTTTTGCCTACCGGCGTCGCAAAATCAATGAGGTTCCAGAGCAAACCAAGTACAACATTCCTCTCGAGATCCTTTACACACTTGTTCCATTGATCATGGTCGCGGGCCTTTTCTGGTTTACCGCGAAAGATCAGAGCGAGATCCTGACACTTGATAATGATCAGAGCCAAACAGTCAACGTCGTGGGATTCCGTTGGTCTTGGGCTTTCAATTACTTGGATGAGGATGTGTATTCCATTGGAATGCCTGCTGACTCGCAGATGGTTTCTGAAGATCCAGCCATTGCTGAGTTGCAGTTACCTACTTTAGTTTTGCCAGTCGATGAAAAAGTTCGATTCGAACTGACCTCACCTGATGTGATTCATAGTTTCTGGGTTCCGTCTTTCTTGTTCAAGATGGATGTCATTCCAGGAAAGACAAACGCATTTGAACTCACGCCAGATAAAATCGGGACATTTGCTGGCAAGTGCGCAGAACTTTGCGGCACCTATCACTCCCAGATGCTCTTCAACGTGAAGGTTGTCGAGCGGGCTGAGTTTGATGCTTATGTCGAAGAGTTGAGAGCAAAAGGTCAAACAGGAACCATTCAAACCGGTCAATCTAATTCTGATGGTCAACGACCAGGGGAGCGGACAATATGACAATCCTTAACGAGCGCCCAACGACCTCGCCAATTCCGGAGAGTGCACTACCAGCACGCAAAAAAAGCTTAGGCGCCCACGTTGTTAACTGGATGACCTCAACAGACCATAAGTTGATCGGTTATATGTACCTAATCACGGCCGTGCTGTGGTTCTTCGTGGCAGGTCTCATGGCTCTGGTGATCCGTGCGGAGTTAGCCGTACCGGGCATTCAGGTAGTTTCGCTTGAGCAGTACAACCAGTTATTCACCATGCATGGCACCATCATGCTGTTCCTTTTTGCCACACCACTCTTTGTCGGTTTCGGCAACGTGATCATGCCCCTGCAAATTGGTGCTCCGGACGTTGCGTTCCCTCGCCTGAACATGTTCGGTTACTGGCTTTTCCTGTTCGGTGGGCTGATCGTGGCGGCAGGATTTTTCACTCCTGGAGGGGCTGCGGCATTCGGATGGTTCGCTTATGCGCCACTGAGCAATGCGGTGAATTCCCCCGAAGTAGGTGCGGACCTTTGGCTGCTCGGATTGGCCATGGGCGGTCTCGGGACGATTCTTGGTGGAGTTAATTTCATCACCACAATTTTCACCATGCGGGCTCCGGGTATGACCATGTTCCGCATGCCGATTTTTACGTGGACCATTCTCATCACCAGCGTTCTGGTCCTCGTTGCTTTCCCAGTGCTTGCCGCAGCGCTCGCTGTTGCTTTCATTGACCGTCAATACGGTGCGGTGGTCTTTGCTCCAGAAAATGGAGGTGCGATTCTGTGGCAGCATCTGTTCTGGTTCTTTGGCCACCCTGAGGTGTACATCATCGCGCTGCCGTTCTTTGGTATTGCAAGCGAGATCATCCCAACATTTGCTCGCAAACCGATCTTTGGTTACAAAGGTTTGGTAATGGCAACGATGGCCATTGGTGCCCTGTCCGTCGCCGTGTGGGCTCACCATATGTACGTAACGGGTTCCGTGTACCTGCCATTCTTCGCTGCGACAACCATGCTCATCGCGGTCCCCACAGGTGTGAAGTTCTTCAACTGGATTGGCACCATGTGGAAGGGCTCCGTTTCATATGACACCCCCATGCTCTGGACCATGGGCTTCCTATTCACCTTCCTCTTTGGTGGTTTGACTGGAGTGATCCTGTCTGCACCGCCACTTGACTTCCACGTTTCAGACTCTTATTTCGTGGTTGCTCACTTCCATTACACGGTCTTCGGAACCGTTGTGTTCATGATGTTCGCTGGATTGTATTTCTGGTGGCCAAAGATGACGGGCAAGATGCTGGACGAGAAACTGGGCAAGATTCATTTCTGGCTCCTCTTCATTGGCTTCCAGGTGACCTTCCTGGTCCAGCACTGGCTTGGAGTTCAGGGCATGCCTCGTCGTTATGGCGATTACCTGCCAATCGATGACTTCCAAACCCTCAATGTTGTGTCAACAACTGGTGCGGCAATTCTGGGTGTGTCAACCTTCTTCTTCCTGTGGAATGTGCTCAAGACGGCGAAAACAGCACCGAAGGTCACGGTCGATGATCCCTGGGGTTGGAGCGGATCATTGGAATGGGCCACTTCATGCCCTCCACCACGTCACAACTTCGTATCTCTGCCTCGGATCCGCTCCGAGCGTCCCGCATTTGACCTGCACCACCCAGAACTTGCTGACCACCCCGCAGTGCGCAAGCCAGCAGCGACTATCCAGGGGGCAGGCAAGTGAAGGTAGAAAGTCTCGTATTTTTCCTAGGGTTCATCTTCTATTCAGTGATCGCTGGCATTTATTGGTATGTCAGCCGAGATGAAGTCGGAACAACTGCGCTTGCTCTGACCGGCGCGCTCGCATTTCTGGTGGCTTTTTACGCCATGTACACCTCGAAGCGTGTTTATCCGCGCCCAGAAGATCGCCTCGATGCTGAGATCGACGAGGCCGACCCGGAATACGGATTTTTCAGCCCCCATTCGTGGTGGCCTTTTGTAGTAGCGTCCTCGGCGACTCTCGTGGTTTTCGGTTTGATCTTTGCCG
>JBDQMZ010000089.1:0-4714 GCA_040261955.1 Candidatus Nanopelagicales bacterium | reverse complement strand
TTTAGGCGTTTCCCAGGGCGATCTTTCCCATGGTGTTGTATCTGAACAGGTTGCTGGAGCCATGGCTCGAGGCGCCATGAAGGCAAGTGGATCAGACCTAGCAGTTTCGTGCACGGGCGTTGCTGGGCCAGGACCTCAAGATGGCATAGCGTCTGGAACCGTTTGGGTGGCCTGTGCGTCCAAATCTCAGTTGAACACGCAATTTTTGCAATTGACGGGTGATCGGGAACAGGTTCGAACCCAAACTTTGGCCGCGTCCCTTGCACTTGCACTCAACATGGTTTAACCGCTTTTCTCGGTTCTACTCTGAGCACTTCGAGGGTAAGTCGGGGATGTTCGGCAAAAGTGGTCGGTAGCGGGTATCATTAGGAAACTCAGTAGTTCAGAGAATGCGGATTGAAAGGAGAGCTCCAGGTGATTGTTTTGCGCAATGTCATCGGTGATGAACTCCGTCGCCGTCGTCAGGATCAGGGTAGGACCCTTCGTGACATCTCAGGAGCAGCATCGGTGTCCCTCGGTTACCTGTCTGAAATTGAGCGGGGTCAAAAAGAAGCTTCCTCTGAACTCATCTCTGCTATCTGCGGGGCACTCGATGTGTCCTTGTCGGATATTTTGGCTTCGGTCAGTTCACAAGTTGCTCAAGCTGAATCTGCCGAGCCTATTGAATTTCCCACTGCGGTACGCGCGCTGTAGCCTCTTCGCATGCCCATGCGACTGAGTGATTTCTGGGAACGCCTTGAAGTGGTGGTGGGTCCTGCCTACATGCGTTCGTGGGGTAGTGACATTGTCCTTCCAGAGTTGAATTTAACGGTGAACCAAGCCATTGAGGCTGGTGTTGAAACAAGTGTTATCTGGCGTGCAGTGTGCGATTTTGTTGATGTTCCCAGCAATCTGCGGTGATTTTGTTCAGCGCATAGGCGGCTACGACAGCGTAAATGTCATAGAGTCGGGCAGTGCTCGCAAAGCCATCAAGCAAAAGACTCCAATTCATCACGGTTGTGACTTTTGGTCGCTCGGGCAGCACGGCCATTCAATCGGCACTGAACGCGCACCCTCAGGTTTTGGTTCGCGGTGAGAACTACAACGCACTAACGGGACTTTGGCGCTACTGGCAGTCTGTGGTGGAGACCGCTGATCGCCATAGTGCTGGCAAGCCTGATCACCCTTGGTTTGGTTCGGCGAAGTTGGACCCACAAGATGTGCTCGCCGATTTGCGCCAACAGGTAGTCAGTCGGCTACTTAGACCAAAGAAGGAAACGTTGTGGACCGGGTTCAAAGAGGTGCGCTACGAAGGGGCTTATTTTTCCAACAGTGCATCCTTGACCCAGTACCTACTTTTTCTCCAGGAATTGATGCCTGAGCTGCGCTTCCTTGTGAACATCAGAAGTCCCGAGAAGGCTGCCCGCAGTGGTTGGTGGAGTGAGCATCCGGATGCCATCGCGTCATTGAGCAACACCGTGGAACACCTCCGAGCAAGTTCCGTCCAATTGACGCAGATGTTAGGCAACGGTCGCGTTCAGCTTGTGAACCATGATGAATGGAATCAGGATCCGCGAATTATTTTTGAGGCGCTCACGGAGTTGGGATTCCCCGTTAACAGGGAAATCCTTTTAGACTCCATGACAAATAAGTTGCACCATGGTCAGGATTCGAGCGACAAGCGAGAAAGTGGTGGTCCGTGAGTGAACAGGTAAAAGCATTCCCAGACGACCTGACACTCGACAGCCCCCAGGTTGTTTCAATTCAAAAACGAACTGTGGCCACTCTTGCTGCGAGTCAAATGTTTGGCGGCATCGCGGTTGCAGGCTCGGTCGCGGCGGGAGCCCTGTTGGCCGCTTCGATCGCGGATTCTGAGGCAGCGGCAGGTTTGGCTCAAACTGCAGGTGTTCTGGGTGCTGCCCTTTTTGCACTTCCCCTTGCCCGTATTGCGCTGTCGCGAGGAAGGCGCGCTGCCCTCGCAACGGGATATGCCCTGGGTGCTGTCGGAGCGGGCATCGTGATCATCGGCGCTGTGCAGAGGAATTTGGTTTTAGTGCTTGTCGGGTGCATGTTGGTTGGGGTTTCCAGTGCTGCGAGTTTCCAAGCACGATACGCGGCCACAGACCTAGCACTTCCAGATACTCGCGCGAAATCACTGTCCTATGTCGTCTGGGCAGCCACGATCGGAGCCGTGCTTGGTCCTAATTTGCTCAACTTCAGTGGGTCGGTTGGTCTCTCTCTTGGGCTACCGCAACTCTCTGGGCCATATGTAATTTCAGGCATTGCACTAATTTTGGCCGTGAGCGTCTTGCTGGTGTCCTTGCGCCCGGATCCTTTCGTTCTCTCAACGCATTTGCGCACATCTCAATTGGTTGCGAGTGGCATGCCCGAACAAACCAAGGCGCGCTTGCGTGATGGCATCGAACACCTGAGAACCCGGCCACGGGCTGTGCTCGGCATAGCCTCGATAGCCATTGGGCACGTTGTCATGGTCATGGTCATGGTCATGACACCCGTCCACATGGCTCACGTCGATGTCACCCTGCAGTTGATTGGCCTTGTCATCAGCGTCCACGTAGCCGGAATGTACGCACTTTCGCCGGTTGTCGGTATGGCCGTCGATCGTTTTGGGCGAATCCAAGTGGTTATCGCGGGGATCGGAATTTTGACCGCCAGCTGTGTGATCTCTGGGCTAGCCCCCGCCGACAACGTACCGATCTTGGGCGTGGGGCTCTTTCTTTTGGGATTGGGTTGGTCGTGCACACTCATTGCGGGATCGACGTTGGTGACGGATTCGGTCGAGCCCAGGGAGCGTCCATCGGTCCAAGGTCTGTCTGATCTCACCATGAATGCTGCTGGCGCACTCGGTGGCGCTGTCGCTGGCGTCGTCATGCTGATCGGCGGCTATGGCCTGCTGTGTGCCGCGGCAATATTGCCCCTGATCGGACTTGGAATCTGTGTAGCCCGACCGGCGTGTCGCGCTTATTCGAACGCACGTTCGATATAGGTTTAACCCGCTGGGTCGAGTTATACACATTCAAAAATTGCCCGTGGCAGCGTCCACAGGGGGTCCAATTTTAGGGTGAGTGTCAGTCTCCACACCTAGTGTGCAGTGAGCAGTGTTAATCGACGTTCCAACACATGGAGTCGTCGGTGCATTGAACAGCATCGAATAGGTAACCCCCAAATGAGGAGAAGTGAGATGGCAAACGCCGCTAAAGATCGTGAAAAAGCACTGGACAGTGCACTCGCCCAGATTGAACGCCAATTTGGCAAGGGTTCGGTAATGCGTCTCGGTGAACAAGGCAGAGTACCCATGGAGGTTATTCCTACCGGCTCAATTGCCTTGGACATTGCTCTGGGTATTGGCGGTTTGCCACGCGGTCGCATCGTTGAGATCTACGGGCCCGAATCATCCGGTAAAACAACCGTTGCCCTACACGCAATCGCCAGCGTGCAGGCGCGTGGTGGACTGGCAGCCTTTATTGACGCCGAGCATGCGCTGGATCCCGATTATGCATCGGCATTGGGTGTCGACCTAGACAACCTTTATGTTTCACAGCCGGATACGGGTGAGCAGGCTCTTGAAATCTGCGACACCTTGGTTCGATCAGGTGCCATTGACTTGGTCGTCATTGACTCTGTTGCCGCACTGACTCCTCGTGCTGAAATCGAGGGAGACATGGGCGACTCTCACATGGGTCTACAGGCGCGATTAATGAGCCAGGCACTGCGCAAAATGGCCGGAGCGCTCAGCAACACGAATACCACAGCAATTTTCATTAACCAACTGCGTGAAAAAATTGGGGTCATGTTTGGTTCTCCCGAGACAACAACGGGTGGCAAGGCTTTGAAGTTCTACTCGTCGGTGCGCCTTGATGTGCGACGCATTGAGACTCTTAAGGGTGGTACTGAGGCGGTGGGAAACCGGACTCGAATCAAGGTGGTCAAGAACAAGGTTGCCCCGCCATTCAAGCAGGCTGAATTCGACATCCTTTACGGCGAGGGCATCTCGCGTGAAGGTTCATTGATCGATATCGGAGTGGATCAGGGAATCATTCGCAAGTCCGGCGCCTGGTACACCTATGAAGGCGACCAATTAGGTCAAGGTAAGGAAAATGCAAGAACTTTCCTCAAAGACAACGCGGATTTAGCTGATGAAGTGGAAAAGCGCATCAAGGATCAGCTTGGTATCGGAGCGAAATTGGATGTAGATGTAGCTGCACCAGTTCCTGTGGTGGAGGACTTCGACGAAGACGAGGAATGACATGGAGCCTTCGCCCAAAGAAGGCACTCCGGAGGAATTGACGAGGGCGGCGACCTCACATGTACTTCGCCGCCTCAATTCAGCCCCACGCACACGACATGAGTTAGCCCAGAGCTGTCGGGAAAAGGGTTTTCCTCTAGAAATCTATGAGCCAGTGCTGGATCGCGTTGAAGAGATGGGATACATCAATGATGCCGATTTTGCTAACAACTGGGTGCGTTCACGCACTCGGTCTCGCGGGTTGGCGCCTAGTGTGTTGCGCAGGGAATTGACGCTCAAGGGCGTGGATCGTGACCTCATTGATGCCGCCGTCGAGGAAATTGACCCAGAAGACAGCGATCGGCGTGCCCGAGAATTGGCAGAAAAGAAAATGCGAAGTTTGCTGGGAGTTTCGACTCAGGTAGCAATTCGCCGGATTGCCTCACAATTACAACGAAAGGGCTACCCGCCCGGCATGAGCCTGGTCAT
>JBDQMZ010000088.1:0-4245 GCA_040261955.1 Candidatus Nanopelagicales bacterium | reverse complement strand
GAGTTTGTGCAGTTCCACCCAACCGTTCTGTGGTTGGGACCGCTGGCCAAAGGGCAGCAGCCTCTGGTGAGTGAAGCGGTGCGCGGTGAAGGTGCACGGCTGCTCGACATCAATCACGAGCCGTTCATGGCTGATCTCCACGAGTTGGGTGACCTTGCTCCGCGCGATGTTGTTGCCAAGGCGATCATGCGAACCATGCGGGAGACGAACGCTGAACACGTGTGGCTTGATGGCCGAATGTTGGGCGCAGACATGTGGGTGCAACGGTTCCCCACGATTCTGGCCAGTTGCCGCCAACGCGGCATTGATCCCGTGATTGATTTGATCCCGGTCTCGCCTGCGCAACATTATGTTTCCGGTGGTGTGCTCACTGATCTGATGGGGCGTTCGAGTGTTCCCGGTCTTTATGCCGCTGGCGAGAGTGCTTGCACGGGGGTTCATGGAGCTAATCGCCTTGCATCAAACTCATTGCTTGAGGGTTTAGTTTTCGCCAGACGCAGCGCTCAAGCGATTGCACTTGATAAACCTCAGGTCCGACCAATCGCTGAGGTCACAGATCACGATGGCTATTTGGTGCCACACCGGTTGCGCCGCGAGATGCAGTCGGTCATGGATCGCAATGTTGGCGTGCTGCGCAGCCAGGAATCCCTGACACATGCTTCTCATTGGTTGGAGAGCGTTGATCCGAGCGGTGCACGTGAATGCACTGAGGATTGGGAGAGTGCGAACATGCACACTTTGGCGTCGGTCCTGACTCATCATGCACTGATGCGTGAGGAGACACGCGGATCACATTGGCGCGAGGACTACCCCGAGAGTGATCCACGGTTCGCGGTTCGGCTAGTTTCACACCGCAACGCTGACGGTGAAATCGTGACGGAAATGGTGGGACTCAACTCCTGATGAACAGACATAAGCTCAAAAAAGAAATTTCCGATGCCCTGATTACGGCGGGCCTCAACCCACTTGATGTCACCGAAGTTGTTCTGACTGCGTTGCATGAGGATGTTGACGAGTCCGGTGACGTTACATCTATCGCCACGATTGACTCTGAGGCAATGGCGACTTTGGACCTTGTCTCTCGCTCCAACGGCGTGATCGCGGGCGTTCCCGTTGCGGCATCCGTTTTCTTCATCGTGTGCGGGTCATCAGCGAGTGTGACCATGGTTGCCTCCGACGGTGATCGTGTTGAGCCGGGTTCGGTGATACTCAGTGTTACGGGGCCCGCGAGGCAGATTTTGCAAGCTGAACGCCCGGCACTCAACCTCCTGTCGCACTTGAGTGGAATTGCTACGGCGACGCGAGCTTGGGTTGATGCGGTACAAGGGACGAACGCCAAGATCCGTGATACCCGCAAGACCACCCCGGGCTTAAGGGCTATGGAAAAATATGCGGTTCGCTGCGGCGGTGGAGTTAATCACCGCATGAACCTCTCCGACGCGGCTCTGGTCAAAGACAATCACGTGGCTGCCGCGGGTGGTGTCACGCAAGCGTTCACGGCGATCAAAAAAAGATACCCAGATCTCGCGGTTGAGGTTGAAGTAGATTCCTTGGAGCAACTCGAGCAAGTATCGGCGGCTGGCGCAGACCTTGTTTTGCTGGACAACTTCACGGTGGAGAACATGAAAACTGCGGTAGACCGCTTTGGCGGGAAGGTCACCCTCGAGGCATCGGGTGGACTGACCCTGGACGTAGCAAAAGCCGTGGCAGATACCGGGGTTGACTACATTGCCGTTGGTGCGATCACGCACTCAGCGCCAGTTCTTGATATCGGTGCCGACATAAGGGAAGGTGAACTTCATGCTCCTCACAATTGATGTCGGGAACACCAACACCGTGATCGGTCTCTATGAGGGGCTGCAACTTCACAAGTCGTGGCGCATCAAGACAGATGCTGCCGAGACGGCCGATGAACTTGCCTTGAAATTCAAAGGATTCCTCGAGACAGAACCGGCCGTGAGCGGCATTGCCCTGTGCAGCACGGTTCCAGCGGTGCTGCATCAAATGCGGCTCATGATTTCGAATTACTACGGTCACGTGGAAGCAGTGATCGTTGAGCCGGGCATTAAGACTGGCGTACCAATCCTGACCGACAACCCCAAAGAAGTTGGCGCTGATCGAATTGTGAATACCCTTGCCGCGCACTATCTCTTTGGCGGCCCGTGCATCGTTGTCGACTTTGGAACCTCAACAAATCTTGACGTGGTCTCTGAAAAAGGTGAGTTCCTTGGTGGCGCGCTCGCGCCAGGAGTTGAAATTTCCCTCGATGCACTCGCCTCCCGTGCAGCCGCTTTGCGCAAGGTCGAACTAGTCGCTCCACGTTCGGTCATTGGTAAGAACACGGTTGAGGCATTGCAGGCAGGTGCCCTTTACGGCTTTGCCGGGCAAGTGGATGGGCTTGTCGGGCGGATAATCAAGGAGATTGGCCCGGTAACCGCTGTCGTGGCAACGGGTGGGTTGAGTTCGGTCGTTGTTCCTGAATCACAAACAATCACGCATGAGGAACCGGATCTCACATTGCTCGGGTTAGCTCTTCTGTTCGCGAAAAATAGCCAGAGCTCCTAGCTCGCTCTGGAGCGATATTGCACGCGTGCAATATCGTGTTGACAAGAGTTGAGAGTTGATATTGCATCCGTGCAATTAGGGCTGAGTGGGGCGCTCCAGAGTTTGCGCTGCAGCGACAACACCAAGCACTGTTGCGAGCCCATGTACCCGGCCTCGAGTGCGGGGAAGTACTAGCGAGCGAATCCCGACTTTCGCCGCGGCGCCATCGTCAATTGAGTTGTCACCCACCATTAAAAGTGATTCAACGGGCAAACCGAGTGCATCGGCAGCGTGCAAAAACGCTTCTGCTTGGGGTTTGACTGCGCCAATTTGGCTTGAGGTGATGACCGCATCGACTTCGCCATGGAGCCCAAGTTGCTCCAGTAGTGCATCGATATCGACGGCGATGTTGGAAAGAATTGCTGTCACGATCCCTTGGTCTCGCAGGGCACGCAGCACCGGCAGGGTGTCATCGTAAATAAACCAACTGTCAGTGATCGTTTCGTAGAGGGCTGAACTCAGAGGTTCCTCGGTGAAGTCGTTGAGCAATCGAGTGAAAATCTCGCGGTGTGCGGCGTGCGAAAGATCGCGTTGGTGGATTGGGTCTTCGATCCGGGCAAATTCAACGATCGAGTCCAGACGCTCGATAGTTTCCTGCGCGTCTGGTGCTCGGACCCCGGCCTTGCCTTCGGCGGACTCGAGCCACTGAGCAGCGGAGCCCTGGTCGGCCAATGTGGAGTGCAGATCAAAGATCACCCCCGCAATCGGCGCTGGGGGATTGAATTCCATGTCATGAGTCTAGGGATGGTGAGTTATGGCTAGGTGTCGCGAGCCTGCCCACTCGAGTGGCCAAGGACTCTAATAACCTTGATGACTGTGACCGAGAGCCTAGAAGTCCCTGAGCAAGTTCAGATCCGCATGGACAAGCGGGCTGAACTCGTGGAGCGGGGGATGCAGGCCTATCCCGTGTCGGTTCCCATTGATGCCACGATCGCGGAGCTTCGCGCGCAGTATGGCAACCTCGAGGCGGAGGCATCGACCGGGAAAATCGTGGGAATCGCTGGTCGCGTCATTTTTAGTCGTAATACCGGCAAATTGTGCTTCGCAACATTAAGCGCTGGCAGTGGTGAAACCATTCAAGCAATGGTGTCCCTGGCAGAGGTGGGGGAGGAATCCCTCGCTGACTGGAAGTCACTTGTTGATCTCGGTGATTACGTCTTTGTGCACGGAGAGGTCATCACATCCAAGCGCGGGGAACTCTCGGTCATGGTTGACTCGTGGCAAATGGCGGCCAAGGCATTGCGCCCGCTCCCCGTTGCCCATAAAGACATGGGTGAGGAAAGCCGCGTTCGCCAACGTTATGTTGACTTGATCATGCGCCCGCAAGCGCAGGAGATGGCAAGGCTCAGGGTTAAAGCCGTTGCTGCATTGCGAAACTCCCTGGCCCAGCGAGACTACTTGGAAATCGAAACACCGATGCTGCAAACCCAACCGGGTGGGGCATCCGCGCGACCCTTTGTTACTCACTCCAATGCATTTGGCATCGACCTGTTCCTGCGCATTGCTCCCGAGTTGTTTCTCAAGCGTGCCGTTGTTGGTGGGCTCGAGCGCGTTTTTGAAATCAACAGGAACTTTCGCAACGAAGGCGCCGATTCAACACACTCACCCGAGTTCGCCATGCTCGAGTTCTACCAAGCATTT
>JBDQMZ010000006.1:0-8991 GCA_040261955.1 Candidatus Nanopelagicales bacterium | reverse complement strand
GAACCATCCGAGTCGAGATGACCTACGTCACCTGTCCGATGCCACTCAGGGAAAAGATCTGCAGACTTGGTGGTGAAATGCAGGTGGTCGTATCCACTGCGCATATGTGGGGCTCGAATAACAATTTCACCAACGACATCAGGCTGATTTGAAAATTCGGTTGGATTTGAGAGTGGCGCTATACCAATTTCCACTCCAGAAACTGGCATTCCAACTGGGACACCGTGATCACTTTCCGAACTCATAATTTCATCGAGGGAAATATCCGTTAGAGGCAGTGCCTCAGTCATGCCATATGGAGTGCGAATACTGGCTGTCGGGAACAACTCAGCAACCTGTAGCAGCAGCGAGCGAGGAACCGGCGCACCAGCAGAAAGGACGAGGCGCAAGCTTGAGACATCCACGTTAGTCGTGTCTGATTGGCCAGAAGTCTTCACAACGTTGGTCAAAGCTGCAGGTGACGCCCATAACAACGTGCCACGAGCCCTGTTGACCGCTTGGACAAGGTGGTCATAGGTCAAGGAACTTGGGACACTTGAGTCCATCTCAGGAAGCACAGAGGCAATGCCCAATGCAGGACCAAAAACCACCCATGGCGCGAATGCGGCAACAATCACGTCACTCTCGGTCAAATTGTATTGCCGTGTTAGCACATTCACGGTCTCTTGAATTTTCGATCGCGTGTATCGAACACCCTTTGCCGGTCCGGTTGAACCTGATGTGAAGACGACGGCACCCAATAAATCACCCGAATGGGCGGTATCTTTGTTTGGTACCGCCACTCCCCTGATAGCAGACAATTTACTTGTGGTGAGTCGAATTCCTGGAATCTGGAGTGCTCGCATGATGGGCAGCGACTTGGGAATCCCAATGATGTGATCAGGATGAGCTCCCTTGAGAGCACGAATCATCCCGCGCAGCCCCAAACCTGAATCGGCCAAAACTATGCAGGCCCCAATGTTCCAAGCGGCGTAGATCAATGCGATGAGTTCGGGACCCGGTGGAATCAGCAACGCAATTCGATCCCCTGACTTGACCCCCGCTGCAGCCAGGCCCGCACTGAACTCGGCAGTTCTCGCGTTCAAGGTGGACCATGTAACGGTGATTGAGTTTGATGATTTTCCCTGAACTACCAATGCCGCCTTGCCGGGAAATTTGCTTGCACTGACTCGCATCTGGGCTGAAAGGTCCACCAACTGCGAGTCGTTCAAATTCACGTTGTTGAGTTTTTGCTCGCGGCCCAGGTCGGCGACCCACGAGAGGACATCAGGGAACAAATTTGGTGCATCTTCGCTCACCAAATGAGAAGCACCTTCATAGCGGTGAACCTGCGCATGTGGCAGGCGCTCAATGAAGTCACGTAAATAAAGGTCAGAGAAAACAGGATCCTTGGGACCCCAACACAAAAGTACGGGTGTGTTTATCAGCAACTCCAGGTCCTGAGCCACAGCATCGAGGGTGGACCGCGATGGATGATCTGGCTCAAACGGGATATCAGCAACAAAATCCTGCACTGATGTCCGGCGAGAACTCATTGAATATGGAGCAGCGAAAGCTTTCTGCACACCCTTAGGTATCCGTTTAAAGCTCAATGCTGTTGTTCCTCGAACAAAAATATTTGTCTTCTCAGTCACAGGTGAGAGCAATGCGCGTGCACGTGCGAGCCGAATGATGCCTGGACCCTTAAATGCTTCAGGTTGGTGCACCGCCGTGTTGAGCAGAATTACACCTTCAATCCTGCTGGGATCGCACCTGAGCTCACACTCCACCCAGCCGAGCGAAATCGGACCGCCCCAGTCGTGGGCGATGGACACGATGGGAGTGTCAATGTTCAAGGCCCCTACAAATCGGGTCAGGTCATCGATGCGTTGCGCCAGAATCCGAGGTTGCTCCAACCGCTCGGAGTACCCCATGCCCAGTTGATCGACAGCAATAACTCGAACATCGCTCGGTGCAAGAGCCAGTAAATTGCGCCACAGATAAGACCATGTTGGGTTGCCATGCACACAAACAATGGTTAGCCGCGCTGCCTCAGACCCTGATGCCATGGAGTCGAGGAAGTGAAAGGAACGCCGGATTCCGTCAGCGTCTTCCACCTGAATAAACCGTGACCACGCGGGATCAACACCTGGAAGATCCTCAAATGGGATTGTTATTGGTGAGTGTGCCACTTACCAATCAATCTCGATGACGGCAGCATTTAGTCCGGACCCAATGCCCATGCAGGCAACACGGTCACCAGAGTGCAGTGAGTCAACAGACTGGGCGAGGGTGAAAGGAACAGATGCGGGACCAATATTTCCCTGTGTGGGGAATGTGGTGGGCACCTTTGCAGGGTCAATTCCCAGCGCCGCGATTACTGCCGCATTGTGAACCTGAGAAACCTGATGGATGATGTAAAGATCAAGGTCAGACCAGGAAAAAATATCCTGTGATGCATCCCAGGTTTCTTTTGCCAGAGCGACTCCCGCTTCGAGGAGACCGCGACTGTCGGTGCGCATTGAATCCAAATCACCCATGCACAATTTATTGTGCTGAGTAGCGGCCCGACTAACACCACCGCGGAATCGATGCCCACCAAATTTCGATGAATTCCCCAGGACCATTGCGGCCCCACCCGAACCAAGTGTCAGTGTGGCAAATTGGTCAAGGACATCCTGCTTGGTGGTGCTCGGGGACTTAAGCCGCTCGATTGTGGCTTCCTGCGGGCGCCTACTGCCTTCGCCATCGACAACCAATGCGTAATCGATCTGGCCAGAGTCGATCATCATGGACGCAATTTGCATGCCATTGATAAATCCCAGGCAAGCGTTGCTCAGATCAAAATTGAGACAGCCAGGAGCCAACCCCAATTGTTCGTGGACGTCGACCGCCGCAGAGGGTTCCAAGCGCTCCCTGCACACCGAAGTGTCGATCAGCAACCCAATGTTCTCGGGTGCAACCCCAGCCTCAGCGATTGCCTTGGCGCCGGCCATCGCGGCTGCATCGGCGAAAGTGACATCGGGTGCCCACCAGCGGCGTTCGGTGATTCCCGCCAAAGATTCCAGCATTCCGGGTCGAAGCCCCACTCGCTCATAGGTATCAACCAGCTGCTCATCGATTTCAGCGCTTGTGACAACTATGGGTGCAATGGCAGCGGTGACGGATAGCACCGATGTATCGGTGTACATGAAAGTGGCATTAGCGCTTGCGCTGCCGAGTGTGGCATTGCCACTCATAGTGAACCTTTCCGAATGCGTGAACGCTAAGCCTGCCATGGCTGACTCACTCTGTCTCGTTCAGGTCACACCCTCGGTTCTCGACATGCGATTCAGGGCCTTTGAGCAATGACTTACAGTGTCTCCAGCGCCCCGAAGGCCCCCACAACATGAGGAGATCAATGAGAGCACGGCTCCGCACCGCCTCCCCTGCCATCGGAGCGCTAGGCGCCCTCATCCTGGTCACGGCCGGGAGCCTGAACGCTTCGGCGGCCCTGGGCATGACCCCCTTGGTCCAAATTCCACCGGCACTGCAAACTTTCTACGACCAACCGGTCAATTGGGCTTCGTGCGGTTCTGATTCATGTGCCGAAATTCGGGTGCCTTTGGACTATCTCGAGCCTGAAGGTGATGTCATCACACTGTCCATCAGAAGGGTTGGTAGTTCCGATCTGCCGGCACTCTTTGTCAACCCGGGTGGTCCCGGGTCCGGTGGCACAGGATTGGCTCAATATGTCCACGGTGCCATCAGCTCTGATCTCCGGAAAAGTTTTTCTATCGTTGGGTTTGATCCGCGCGGAACAGGTGAGTCTGCACCGATCACCTGTATGGCGGGTAAACAAGCAAATACTTGGTTGAGAACCGACGCAACACCAGATACGGCACAAGAAGTTCGCACGTTGATGCGTCGCGCGGCCCAGATCTCACAAGGTTGTCTGAATTTTTCCAGCACATTGGCTACTCACATTGGCACCGATGAAACAGTTAAAGACATGGACATCATGCGCGGTGCATTGAAACAGGAAAAACTCAACTGGCTTGGCTTTTCCTATGGCACTTCGCTGGGATCTCGCTACTCGGAATTGTTCCCTGAGTCCGTTGGCCGCATGGTTCTTGATGGTGCGGTGGATCCAGCACTTGATGCCATGCAGTTATCGCAGGGCCAGTCCACGGGTTTTCAATTGGCCATCAAACGATTCAACAAGAAGTATCCCGGAACGGCGAGTTACATCAATAAACTTTTTGGTCAACTTGATCACACCCCGATGCGCACAGAAGGCCCGCAAAAGTTGGTTCAGAGCGAAGCACAAACTGCCGTTTTCTATTCCATGTACAGCCCATATCTTTGGTCTGATCTCAATCAAGCACTCAATAAAGCTAAACGTGGAGACGGTACCGCGCTACAGAAAATTTCCTATGAAGCAAACGATCAGACCGCCCCTGCAAAATTTGCCACAAACTCCCTGTCTGCCTTTTATGCCATCAACTGCTGGGATTTGCCATCAACCCCAAAGGCTCCCCAATTAGCTCGCGCTGCAAAGAAGTGGTCGACCAAAGTGCTCGTGCCTGAGTTGGCGGAATCAATGAGCTGGGGCAACGCCCCGTGCAGTCAATGGTTTGGTCACAGCGGCACGGTCCCGGCCCCGGTCCAAACGACAACCAGCGCACCAATTCTCATTATTGGCACCACCTTTGACCCGGCAACTCCACTTGCCTGGGCCAAGTCACTTCACAACCAGATGCCCACGAGTTCACTGGTGACATTTGTTGGCGATGGGCACACCGCATATCTCAATGGAAATTCCTGTGTTGACAGTCGTGTGGATAATTATTTACTCACTGGGGTTGCGAGCACCGACATCACATGCAGATCGTGATTTAGCCTTCGTCCTTTTCAGAGTCTGACGCATTTTCCACTTCAGCCAAGAATGCCTCCACTTGAGCGGCAATCTGATCAGCACTCGGTATGTCGGCATCGGCTAGGCCACCTGCTCCGGCGGTCAACGCACTGGCAATTTGGTCGTATTGAGCCTCGAGCGCGGTGACAACGGCAGCAAACTCTTGATTGCCTTCCAATTGTTCGGCCACACTCTCTTGGGTTTGGATTGCCAACTGAGGCAACTCGCCTCGGGGTATAGCAATGTCGGGACCAGCCATGAGTCCATCGAGAAGTGCGAGGGCTCCTTGTGGGTAATCAAATTGCACGAGATAGTGCGGTATCTGTGCAGTAATCCCCATGGATGAGAGCCCTGACTCCCCCAATTTAAGTTCCAGCATTGCGCCAACATGCCCTGGTACTTCAATTTCACCGATAACGGATCCCGCTCCAAATAGCTGAGACTTGTCATTACCGTGCACCGTTAGTCCCAGTGGGCGGGTGTGCGGCAGCGGCCAAGGAATAGCCGACACCCCAACCGCTTGGGTGACTTCATAATCCTGGACTAATAACTCAACGGCGGACAGAAACCGATTCCACTGGTAATCAGGCTCGGGGCCTGACAGGAACAGGAAGTGCTTGCCATGCGCATCAACAACGTCATGTAATGAGATTCGCGGGATGTCCACAGAAGCGAAGTGATCAACAACGAATTTCATGCGTGGTCGCCGAGCCCGGTAATCCAGTAATTCATCGATATCAAAACTGGCAATCAAGGTGTGGTCACATGACTCGAGTATGTGCTCGCCAAGAAGACGGACCGCCCCACCTGCATCAACAAAGCCGTTAAAAGCATGAACCAAAATTGGTGGTGTGCTGAAGGTGACGTCGTTGTGCTTCACGATCATCTCAGCTGGATCTCGCATCTCACTTCCCGCCTCTTCATTCGTTCACATAACTCATAATTGAATCTACTGCCATTAGCAGTAAACCATGATCGTTCAACAAATGCCCACCGGTGCGGATTTGTCTTCGCGGAAGGCGAAATTCCCTCAAGGGACTACGAAGAGTCCCCGGCCTTCTTGGCAGTTGCTTTCTTGGACGCAGTCTTTTTGGCAGTTGCTTTCTTGGACGCAGTCTTTTTAGCAGCCGCCGTTTTCGCAGCAGCCTTCTTTGGCTCTGTTGGCTCTTCCTGCACGTCCTGCTGGACGTCACTGGCGCGATTCATACTGGACTGGTTGCCACTGGTCGCGAAAACCCATGGATCAGCGGCTATCTCGCCCGCTCGTTCAACCTCTTTGCGTTTCCACCAGAAAAAACCAGCAACCGCCGTGGAAAGCAAAAATCCGAGGGCCACAACCTTCTTCGTGCTTGTCATGGCCCCAACGTAACAGTGTGTGCCCTACTCAGTCATCTTTTTGATTGTCCTTGAGGTATTTCATGAACTTCGACTTGACCTGGGGGCCTGTAAGGAAACGCTCCTGCTCCGCAGGATCCAAGGTGAGGACAAACTCGCAAACCTTTGCCCAAGCAATTCCGATTGCACGTGTCAACGCACCCGCAACCGCGGCCGAAATTGCCGCTCCGGCTAGCTGTCCACCCGGCACGAACCGAAGGGCTTGTGTCACGGCATAACGCCCCGCCTGGGTCGCACCCCCGGTAAGAATTGCACCCCCAGCAATGCTGAGCGCCCGCGAACGCGAATGGGACAAGCCATAGATGGCACTAATCCTGGCGATCATGGAAATTTGATTGGGAACTAGTAGAGCTGCATCCGCGATTGGGATCGGAACTGCGCCGATTCCACTCGCCACGAGCGCCGCCTGCTTAATGACCGCGGCGGCGGAATCTTTTTTTCGACGCACATCCACTCGCTGAGCTGCCGTTAAAGCATTCGATACTGCTTCGGGGACCACCTCATAGGTTGCATCGATAAGTTCTTTCAAGCCAAAAGCGATTGTTCCTGTGAATGGATCTGACAGTGCATTAGTCGCGTAGACCTCATTGCCTCGAGTCAATTTAAGGCTTTGGATGTATTCCATGAATTCGATTGCCTCGGGATGAATGACGAGCTCACCTTGATCCATATGCGCAGGAACCTGAGACATCACCATGTCGACCGGCAGACCCATTTCTTGGATTGCTTTCACAAAACTGATTTGTGCGGACTCGAATCGTCGATCCGACCAACGAAATACGTACCAAACGGCATGAATTCGTTGGTCCATTGGATCTTTCGACTGACGGGCAACAATTTTTTCTAGGCCTGCCAGGATCGCATTGCCTGATGTACCTGTTTCAAAGCCTTCGGAATCATAAATCCCGAGGAATCCACCGGGATGCTTGTGATAGTTCAGACCCTTGGTGATTGGGGTTCCAATCCCAGTTTTCGCAACGTTCTCGCCAAAGATCGCATTGATCAGGGTTGATTTGCCGCTCCCTGTCTTGCCAAAAACCGCCAAATTGAAGCAACCCAGCGACTGGTAGGCGTCCGTGAACTCCTTGTCAAAGAGTCGAGAAACTCCTGCGGCATCGAGTACCCCTTCAACGCCGCGCGGATCGTGTGATGAAGCCGACGCCGAACCTTTGTCACTCACGCTAAGACTTTACCTCTCATCGGATCTCAAGGCCTCGGGTTATGGTGGTAACTATGGCACGCCAGGTATCCACCACCAAGAAACTCAGTTCGGTCGTGATTCTTGGGCTCGTCCTCGGTGTTGTAGTCGCCGTGCTCTATGCCGCTTCGACCTATCTACCGCAGTCTGTGCGCGAAAATGTACTCGGCGCTCCAGTGAGCGTTCCGGTCGAATATGCGAGTGTCATCAAAGAAGCTTCCGCCCGATGCCCTGTCGTGCCCCTCAATGTTTTCGCGGCTCAACTCCATGCGGAAAGTGGGTGGGATCCAAGTGCGAAAAGCCCCGCAGGAGCGCGTGGGATTGCGCAATTCATGCCCAAAGTATGGAAGCAATATGCAATTGACGGAGATGGTGACGGTGAAATAGATGTGTGGAACCCCATCGATGCCATTCACAGCGCCGCCGAACTCAACTGTTTGAATCGCAAATTGGTGTCCGGGGTTTCAGGCAAACGGATTCAAAACATTCTTGCCGCATACAACGCAGGCTTTGGTGCCGTGCGTAAATACGACGGTATCCCGCCCTACCCGGAAACCGAAAACTATGTTCGCAAGATTTTAGAAAACAGTTCCACCTTGCAATGGCCATAGGCCTCACATGTATTACTTAATCACCACAATGGATTGAAGATTCTCGGCCACGAGCCTGCCATCGGTTGTCCATAGCCGTCGAAGTTCACTTGTAAAACCATCAAATGCTGAACTAATGGTTGCCTCATGCAGGAGGGGCGCACGCTCCCCGTTCACGCTTTCAATGGTTTCAGGGTCAATGAGCAAGTGCGCACTGAAAGCCACCGTTGCCATGGGTCGCATCTCCTTCATGATCGAATACGAGACCGGCCACCAAGCGTCGATGATCCCCAGAAGTTCGGCTGCGGTCCAGCTACTTCCTGGCTTGGTTGCTGAGGGGATCCTGACCCACCCGAGGGCCGTGTCGGATTCACCCATCGTGGGTAGTGGCGAGATTGGGCGATACTCGAGCAGTTGCGTGAAAGTCGGTGCCACGGGTGGACCGAGGGGAATGATCATGCATTCCTCAGCTGTAGCCACCGCTGGCATTACCGCGGACCCCCACTTTTCAAGCGGCGGTGCAATCTCGATGGTCCTTCGCGATCCCGTGATGATCTGAGCTCGAGCAACGCTGCCCAGATTCGCACTTTCGTCTTTGACAGCATTCGGTGAAATATCAACTTCCCACGTTGACATGGCAGAACCCTCGCGTAGGCACTTGGCAGTCATTGTGTAATCCCCCACCACGACGGGCTCGAGAATTTGTGCCGAAATCGTGCGCAGGACTCGGTCAGTGCTTTCATGTGCGGCCACAATTTCAGCCATGGCCGTTATGGTCAAACCACCCCACGCACCGCGACCCTGTTGCCATCCGTCAGCAACAGACCATTGTTCCGTGATGTGTGTGAGGCTCATCGCTGCTTTCCCAAAATGGCCATGGATCTAGGCACTGGCTGGCTTTGCGTCTGCCAACGAGCCCGTTCCCGCATTCG
>JBDQMZ010000087.1:0-2996 GCA_040261955.1 Candidatus Nanopelagicales bacterium | reverse complement strand
TTCCAAAATTGATGGCCAGCCGAGATGCGGTCGAAGGTGGTGCGCGAAAAGTGAGAATAATCAATGGCAGCAATGCGCATGCTCTTCGCGATCATGTCCTAGGTAACGTGCAGGGCGGCACGGTGATCACGCCATGAACACTTTAAATCGTGATTCTGAGGGATTAGCAACTACCTGGCAATCACTCTTTATGAACAATTACGGCGCTCCTTCTGTCACCTTGGTTCGTGGCGAAGGCTCCAAAGTCTGGGATAGCAACGACATTGATTACATAGATCTTTTGGGAGGGATCGCGGTCAATGCAATTGGTGCAGGTAATTCGAAATTTATCGAAGCAGTAAGTCGGCAACTCACATCTCTCACGCATACGAGCAATCTCTATGCAAATATGCCGGCTATCGATTTGGCGGCAAAACTGATTGCCTTGACCAAGTGGGAAAATGCATCTGTCTTCTTCTGCAATTCCGGAGCCGAAGCAAATGAGGCTGCCTTCAAACTATCGAGGCTCACCGGTAAGACCCAGATTGTTGTTGTGGAAGGGAGCTTTCATGGCCGCACGATGGGCGCGCTTGCACTAACTGCACAGCCAGCAAAACAACTGCCCTTTTTGCCACTACCGGGAGACGTTGTTGTCGTTGCGCGGGATGACGTAACCCAGCTCCGTGCTGCAGTAGGACCTGAAACCGCTGCCGTTTTTATGGAGCCTATACAGGGTGAATCTGGCGTTCATCCCCTTTCACACGACTTCCTCAGGGAGGCAAGGAACCTGACTCGTGAAAACAATGCACTCTTAATTTTCGATGAAGTCCAATGTGGGATGGGGCGCACGGGGAGATGGTGGGCCCACCAAAGTTCAGGAGTTCAGCCCGATGTGATGACCCTGGCCAAGGGGTTGGGCGGAGGTTTGCCCATCGGTGCTCTGATCACGGCTGGGGAGGCCAGTGAACTATTCACACCCGGATCACATGGCTCCACGTTTGGTGGAAATCCTGTCGTTGCTGCAGGAGCGCTTGCAGTGATCGAGGTGATTGAAAGCGAAGGGCTTCTCAAGCGGGCGGAAATTTTGGGAGAGCGTTTCATGCACGATTTATTGAGTCGTTCCCATGGACTTGTGTCGCAAGTGCGTGGACAAGGACTGCTCCTTGCAGCGGTGCTTAAAGTTCCAAGAGCCAAAGATTTTGAAATTGAGGCTCGACACCATGGCCTATTGGTTAACGCGGTGAGTCCGGATGCCATCAGAATTGCACCGGCCTTATCGCTGACTGACATTGAGTTCACTGAGGCCATAAACCGATGGGAGAGTGCGGTGCTTGCTCTAATTGAATCGGAACCAATCGCATGAAGTCATCTCGTGGTGGCATGAGCACCACACCAAAAACGGCTTCTGCACGAAGGTCAGTTATTGCAACAATGATTGCCGAACAGAACATTAATAGTCAGAACCAATTGGTTGATGAACTTGCAAAGCTAGGTTTTACCGTCACGCAAGCGACTCTATCTCGTGACCTCGAGATCATCGGTGCTGTGAAAGCCACGGGGAATGATGGACATGTCCGATACTTTGTGCCGTCTGACAAAGACACATCTCTACACACGCCTGGGTCGGATGTAGTGCTTGTTCGCGCGATCTCAGAATTGTTGTTGTCGGCCGTCAGTTCTGGGGTCATGCTGGTTCTCCATACGCCACCCGGTGCTGCTCAATTCCTTGCAGGTCACATTGACAGAGGTAATCTGTTCGATACCCTCGGGACCGTGGCGGGGGATGACACTATTTTCATGGTCGCACGGTCGGAGAATTCAGCAAAAAACATTTGTCTCGAACTTTTAGCTTTGGCAGAGAGTGGGAAATAGCAATGAGCAAAGACACGACTCGCCTCTGGGGTGGACGATTTAGCCAAGGTCCGTCACCTGAGATGACAGCTCTGAGTCTGTCAACACATTTTGATTGGCGTCTGGCGTCTTATGACATTGCTCAAACGCGTGCGCATTCCCATGTACTTGCCCGTGCGGGTTTGCTCAATGCGGATGAAGTTGCCCAAGTTGAGGGCGCTCTCGATCAACTCCATTCAGCGGTCACTCTGGGAGAATTCCTGCCTATCGCTAAAGACGAAGATGTCCATACTGCAATTGAACGGGGACTCATTGAGATTCTGGGGGACCTTGGGGGCAAATTGCGAGCTGGACGTAGTCGCAATGACCAAGTGGCGACAGACTTTCGACTCTATTTGAGAGATCATGTTCGTCAGATCGCACAAAAGATTATTCAATTGCAGGAAGCTCTTTTGGAGCAATCCACAGCCCACGTCATGACGTTTTCGCCTGGATTCACCCATTTGCAACACGCCCAACCTGTTTCATTTGGTCACGAGCTGGCAAAGCACATTCACGCATTCGATCGTGATCTTGAACGTTTCGCAGATTGGGATGTTCGTGCCGCCCGATCGCCACTCGGTGCAGGTGCACTTGCGGGGTCGAGCTTGGGACTTGATCCGGAATTGGTTGCACAAGAACTCGGATTCACTCAGGCATTAGGCAACTCCATCGATGCAGTAAGCGACCGAGATTGGGTTGCGGAGTTCCTTTTCATTGGCGCAATGATCGGTGTTCATCTCTCTCGCATCGGCGAAGAAGTCATCCTTATGGCTTCTCGTGAGTTTGCCTGGGCGAAGCTGGATGATTCATGGTCCACAGGTTCATCCATCATGCCGCAGAAGAAAAATCCCGACATCGCCGAACTTGCCCGCGGTAAGTCAGGTCGATTAATCGGGAATCTCACCGGCCTCATGGCAACTCTCAAAGGGCTACCGTTTGGTTACAATCGCGACTTGCAAGAAGACAAAGAACCTGTGTTCGACACGGTTGAGCAACTCTTGCTAGTTATCCCGGCAGTGGCGGGAATGATTGCAACTTTGCAATTCGATTCACACCGCATGATGGCCAGTGCACCAGAGGGATTTGCCCTAGCGACAGACATCGCTGAATGGCTAGTGCGGGAG
>JBDQMZ010000086.1:0-30295 GCA_040261955.1 Candidatus Nanopelagicales bacterium | reverse complement strand
TTTGTGCACCCTTTGTTCGGGAAAACACCGGATCCTGCCGAGCCGAATCTGGCAGGTCAGCATCGGCCAGGCCCAGTTCCTCACCTTGGAATACGTACATGGCCCCAGGCAGGGCGTGGGCAACGACAGCGAGGGCCCTGGCTCGTGCCTGGCCCACTTCGCCGCCACCAAGGCGGGTGACCACTCGAGGTGAATCGTGATTCGAAAGGGCCCAGGTGGGAGGTGCATTGACATCAGCGACCGCTGACATGGCTTTGAGGATCGTGCCCTGCATGATTCCTGCGTCCCAAGCCACTACCAAGAAATCGAATCCGAATATCTGGTGAAGTGATGTTGGGGAGACGTAGCGACTTGCTCGGTGCGGGGGAACCCATGCTTCACTGACAGCCATTCGATCGCCCGGGTATTCATCCAACACTGCGCGCCACGTTGCATAAATATCCTGCAACTCATCACGATCAAAGAACCCCGAGTTTTCAATTAAGAGCCGTTTGGCCGCCATCTCGGGTGAACCATCGTCAAGATCAAACCTGAGTGCCTCGGTTAAACCGACTGGATCCGGGAGGTCCGCGTAGGTCATGTCTTTGACCAAACCATGTGCCACATCAACTCGGAATCCGTCAACACCCATGTCCAGCCAAAATCTCAGAGTTCGAATCCAGTCCTCCGCTACCTCAGGATTTGTCCAATTCACATCGGGCTGACTTGAATCAAAAACATGGAGATACCACTGCCCTGGGCTTCCATCAGCGTTTGTCGTTCTGGTCCAGGCCGGTCCACCAAATAAACTCACCCAGTTATTCGGCGGTTGATCGCCATCTGTGTCCAAGAAATGGAATCGGGCCCGCTCCGCTGAACGAGGCCCAGCGGCCAGCGCGGCTTGAAACCACGGGTGATCCTGGGAAACGTGATTGGGCACCAAATCCACCATGATTTTTAATCCATGATCATGGGCGGCATTGATGAGTGCTTGTGCATCCTGCAATGTTCCATACATGGGGTCAACCCCGCGAGGATCAGCAACGTCGTAACCAGAATCATGCTGTGGGCTGGGGTAAAACGGGGAGAGCCAAATAGCGTCGACACCGAGGGCTGACAAGTAGGGAAGTTTATTTCGCACGCCCACCAAGTCACCTAAAGCATCGCCATTGCCGTCAAAAAACGAACGCGGGTACACCTGATAAACGGCGGCGTTATGCCACCAAATCTGATGGTCAGACGGTGTCCGGTGATCGATACCCATAATAAATGCTTCCTAAGAATTAATCTTGCCCGTTGATCCGCGCACGATTAATCGGGTTGGAAGTTCAGTCACCACAGCATCAGCATGGAAATTTGGGGTCATTGCCATTTGAGCCAGTAGTCGTTCTGCTGCTCTTATGCCAAGCTCGCTAACTGGCTGTGCAACCGTTGATAAATTCAGGTACTCCGACATGGGATGGTTATCAATTCCGATGATGGAAATATCGCGGCCGGGAACCAGACCGTGCGAAGTCGCAGAACGCAATGCGCCAAATGCCATTTCATCACTCATGGCGAAAACTGCCGTGGGCGGATTTGGTTGGTTGAGTAATGCATCCATCGCCTTTTCACCACCGTCAATGGTGAAACGACCGAACACCTCCAACATGGGATCCTGTGTCAATCCACGTTCATTCATCACGGCACGAAATCCCCGCTCGCGCTCCGATTCCGCTGTGAATCGTGCTTCGGCCGGCCCACCTGCAATCAGACCAATTCGAACATGTCCTAGGTCTGCCAAGTGTTCCGTTGCCGTCCGCGCCACTTGTGCATCATTGATGGCAACGCAATCAACCCCGGGGGCGATGCCACCAATCATTGCCGAGGGCATGTCCAATTTCAGAATGGGTTCAAGATCTGGATCTTGTGGGGGCAGCGCAACAATCAGGATTCCATCAACGCGCCGCTTTAATCGCGGTGTTGGAGGGATTCGAGCATGGCCGTTTTGATAGTCCCCCACGTTGATGAGCAAGAGATCAATACCAGCCTTTTGCAGGACTGATTCCGCCCCAGCGATGACTTCAGAAAAGAACCACCGTGAAATATATGGAGTGATCACGGCCATGCTTCCGGTGCGACCGGATGCAAGCCGCGATGCACTGGGTGAAATGACGTAGTCCATGTCGAGAGCAATGCTCTTTACTCGCTCCCGAGTCTGTTCATCAACATTGGGCAGACCACGTAATGCACGGGAGACAGTGGCAGTGGACACGCCTGCTGCTTCTGCTACATCTCTGATTGTGATCGCCATGCGGCCTCCTCTCCCTCGAGTGACTGCAAGCGTATACATAGACCCCGAATTGGGAAGAGTTTTTCTAGCTTTCTCGAGTGAGATGGAGCACAACTCCATCAAGCAGGTCGTGTTCACTCACCAAGACTCTTTCAAGGTCCAGCGCCCGCATCGCTTCCCTGAGAACCAGAGCTCCCCCGCCAATGACGTCGACTCGACCGGGATGCATGAAACCGAGACGAGCCCGATCAGCCCTACTCATGGCAACTAATTGCTCAGTAATAACCTCAACTTGGTCGCGGCTCAACGTCGTGCCATGAATAGCGGCGGCGTCATAACTATCCAGGCCCAGAGCCATCGCGGCAATCGTGGTCACAGAACCTGCTAATCCAATAAAAGTTTGTGCTGTATCCGTTGGTAGGACCTCTTTTACTGCCAGAAGTTCACGATTCAATGTGTCAACGGTGCGCTCAATTTCATTCAGCGTTGGTGGATCGCTCAACAGGTAGCGCTCTGTCATGCGCACACACCCCACGTTGATGCTCCGCGCGATTAGTTTTCCTTGTGAATCAGGCATGACAAATTCAGTTGAACCACCGCCGATATCAGCAACGAGTATGGGTGCGTTCGGGAGTGGATCGAACCCACTCGTCGCCCCAACAAAAGATAATCGAGCTTCTTCATCACCAGAGATAACTTCTGGTTGCACGCCAATTATGGCCTCAACTCCATGAATAAACTCGTCCCGGTTTGAAACATCACGCGATGCTGATGTTGCAATGAATCGAAGTTGCTCTACTTGATGCTCCCGGATTAATTCGGCATATTCGCCACAGGCTTGGAATGTCCGAGCGAGAGCATCTGAGCTGAACTCACCCGTTGCATCAACGCCTTCGCCCAAACGCACGGTGCGCATTTCCCGCACCAAGTCGACAGGAACAGCGTGTTCACGCGCATTCTCCGCGATTAATAGGCGGATTGCATTTGTCCCGCAATCAATCGCGGCAACTCGGTTACCGGTGCGCACAGTTGTTCACACTCCACAATGGATCCAGCCGTTCCAATGCCAAATCGCCCAATGAGTTTACACCTGGACCTTTTGCCAGCGAATGACCAATAAGTACATGGAGACACTTGACCCGGGTGGACATCCCTCCCGCGGATATCCCATCAAGTTCAGGGACGAACTCAATGGCATTCCTTTCGGTCAAATAATCCTCGTGTGCGGATGCGTAACTCGTGGCCAGCTCTGGGTCTAGTTCGAGCAAGTTCTCCATTTCGCGCATGAGACCAGAACTCTCAAGGGTGCCAATCGCGCCCGAAAGCTTTGGACAGGTGATGTAGTAGGTGGTGGGGAAAGGAGTGCCATCAGGTAATCGCGGGAGCGTGCGAACCACGAGTGGGTCCGAACACACACACCGAGCAGAGATTTCGATTACTCCGCGTGGCTCCCGACCCAATTGCAGTTCGATGATGTTCAGGTCTGTGGGTGCTATCGAGATCCTGCTACTCACTTGCTGGCTCGACGGCGTCGTCGGCTTCTTGCACCGCACCCCACAACTTGGAATACCAGGCGGGATCCTTCTCAGCGGCAAGATCGGAGATAGTTTCTGCTGCTGGTCGACCATCAGCCCCCAGAGCTACGTAACCGATTTCCCCGGGCATGACGAAGTGGAGCCGGCGACGCGCTTCAGCTGCAACGAATGCTGGATCAACCCAGCGCTCTTTTTCTAATTGGAGTTGGGCCACGTTCTCCGACGAAACCTCAATCTGAGCTTGAAGTTCTGCGATTTCAGCCCGCTGCCCGAACCAATTGCGAACGGGGACCACCAACAGCACCCCCACCGCGGCGAGGGTCAGAACCAAAGCCAAGGCGCGACCGGTCAAAGAACCGCTCCCGCTTGATTGCTTGGTCACCGCCATAACTCAATGGTCACACGAATATTGAACAAAATGGATTAGGCGGTGCCGAATGTGCGAGGGAATGCGGCGCTTCCTGCATAGCGAGCGGCATCGCCGAGTTCCTCTTCGATGCGCAACAATTGGTTGTACTTGGCCACTCGTTCGCTTCTGGCAGGTGCTCCCGTCTTGATTTGACCACAATTCACAGCGACCGCAAGGTCTGCGATTGTTGTGTCTTCGGTCTCACCGGAACGGTGAGACATCATGGACGAATATCCATTGCGAGTCGCCATGGCAACCGCATCAAGTGTCTCGGTCAGGGACCCAATTTGATTGACCTTCACCAGCAGTGCATTGGCAGCGCCTTCAGCGATTCCTCGCGCGCGACGCTCTGGGTTGGTCACAAAGAGGTCGTCGCCAACAAGTTGGACACGGTCACCAATTGCATTGGTGGCATGGATCCAGCCTGCCCAGTCGTCCTCGGCAAGTGCATCTTCAATTGATACAAGCGGGAAATCAGCGAGCAAGGATTCGTAATAAGCGGTCATCCACTCTGATGAACGCTCGGCGCCCTCAAATGTGTAGGAACCATTGGAATAAAACTCCGTTGATGCGACATCAAGTGCCAGCGCAATGTCTGCCCCAACTTTCATGCCTGTGCCTTCAATGGCAGTCACAATCAGTTCCAAGGCCGCGCGATTGCTGGGTAGGTCTGGAGCGAAGCCTCCTTCGTCACCCAATCCAGTGGCATAGCCGTTCTTTTTCAAAACACTTTTCAGTGCGTGATACACCTCGGTGCCCTGCCGCAAAGCCTCAGAGAAGGTGGGGGCACCGATGGGGGCGATCATGAACTCTTGGATATCAACGCCGGTGTCTGCGTGTGCTCCACCATTGAGAATATTCATCATTGGCACGGGCAGCAGGTGCGCATTAGGTCCACCGATGTACTTGAACAGCGGGAGTTCAGCCGAGAGGGCTGCCGCCTTGGCGACTGCGAGCGATGCACCGAGGATTGCATTAGCGCCGAGGCGAGCCTTATTGGGTGTGCCGTCAAGGTCGATCATGACCTGATCCACGGTGCGCTGATCATCAGCCTCGAGTCCCACGAGCGAGTCAGAGATCTCACCTTCAACGGCGGCTACCGCCTGGAGGACTCCTTTCCCGCCGTAACGGGCCTCGCCATCGCGCCGTTCAGCGGCTTCAAAGGCGCCGGTCGAAGCACCCGATGGAACCGCGGCACGAGCAACGGTGTCATCGTCGAGGAGAACCTCAACTTCAACGGTGGGGTTTCCACGAGAGTCAAGAATTTCACGGGCAATGAGGGCTTCGATAGTGGCCATAGCCGAACTCTAGCCAACGGCTCTTCGCCCCCAACGGGGAACCTGATGCCAAATCGTGATGAAAAGGCGCGGTCGTTCTTATTACCCGGTGCGTCAAAGACATGAATCATTAACCACTGAGGAGGCCCTCCTGAGAGCGCTACGAGGCATTAATCGAGTTGCAGTTGCCGGACTGGGCGCCATCGCGCTACTGGCATTCATGGCTCTCGCAGGTTGCGCGAGTCAAGAGTCACCCATCCAGTCGATGGGTGATGACGGCGCTTCCGATTACATGGCCGAAAGTTCGATGTCCTTTGATGGGAATGCGAAGTCGGCAACCGTCGTGATCAGAACGGCTTCCATCAGTTTGCTCACCGACAACGCTGCCGAGCGGGTGGAGCAAATCCGGGAACTGACAACAAGTTTTGGTGGAAGTGTCACCCAAGAAGACCTGCGCACGAGTGAGAACGCGGAATACGCCAGCATGACGGTTAAAGTTCCAAACTCAGACCTTGAGAATTTCATTGAGTCCGCTAAGAAACTTGGAACGTGGACTAACTTCAGCATCTCTGAGTCCGACGTCACCATGGCGGTCACGGACCTCGATGCTCGGATCGAAGCACTCAATACGAGCATTGAGAAATTGATGGAACTTCAAAGTCAGGCCGCAAGCGTGGCAGACCTTGTTGCTGTTGAGTCGGAATTAGCTTCACGCACGGCAGAGCGGGATTCGCTGGTGGCCCAACGAGCGCAATTACAGGATCAAGTGGACATGTCCACCGTGTACCTCGATATCGCACCTGAAAGTGCTACCGCGAGTTCCACTCCAGATTTTCTGGGCGGAATTGAGTCCGGATGGCAAGCGCTGGTGAACCTGGCTGCCGGAACCGTGACATTCATCGGTTTCCTGATCCCACTTGTAATTGCACTCGCCGTTGGGATTGTCATTGTGTGGCTGCTCGTGCGCTTGATAAAGCGGGCGCGCCAGCGACAGTGACCCCCGTTCGCGGCGCGCCCTCGACTCCTCCCCCCACTGCACCCGATTTTGTTGTGCCCGTCAGAGACCAATCACGCTATGCGGTAAAACAAACGACTCAAGGATTGCGCGTTCGTCTGACATTGACCGAATTTTTAAAACTACATATGTGTGATTTAAGGACAGTCCAATTGCGCATTGAGTTCAGAAAGAATTTCTTGTGAAGATGTAACGGCATCTTGAGCAGAACTTGCCGCTGCCGCCAGTGAAATACCCTTTTGAAGGAAATTATCTGATGCATTTGCTTCATTCAATTTGGACAGCGCAAGATCCTTTGAAGCAATGACGGCATCTAATCGCGCTGGGTCCATTCCGACGGAATCGATGAGCTGCGAAAGAAGAACAATCTCAGCGTTGAATGTCGCTTCAAGTGACGCGAGCGCATCTTGCTGGGGATCTGCAATGAAATCTGCCACCGCAATCGACAGAGTTCCTTCCATCTGCGCCACCACCAAGCAGGGATCAACCGGAGTTTCTTCAGGTGTTGGGGTAGGCATTTCCTGCGATGACTCAACTGCTGCCGGTTCTTCTTGATCCTGTGAACAGGAAGTGAGAGTCAAAACTACAAGAATGGCTGCTGCGAAAACCCAAGGCTTTTTCATCTGTCTATAGTCCCACGAGTTCGCGCACATAGCGTGGAGCCGGCGAACCAAATGAAAGCAGCAAGTCATGAATTTGCTGGAGTGACCAGTCTGGGTGCATGACTTTTAAGTCATCAGCCAATCCTTTAACAGCGAGGTAGCCCACGAAATAGGTCGGAAGTTGGCCTGAAGTCAATAGAGCACGGCGCCATTTCCCAGCCGCCTCGCCTTCTTCTTGATAACCCCGCTGCATCATGAGATCCATTGCCTGGTGCTCACTCATGTCCTTGGTGTGAACACCGATGTCAAGAATCGTGTTGATGATCATCCGCGTTTGCATTTTCAGTTGTTGGAGTCGAATGGCAAGGCTGCTCGCAGGATTCGATTGCGGTGAGTATCCAGCGTTAATCATGACTTCCTCTGAATAGACCGCCCAGCCCTCAACGAATGCGCCGCTGAAACCGAATCGGCGTGTGTCACTTTGACCGGTGCCGCTATTACCAACCGCAAGTTGCAACACGTGCCCCGGAATAGCTTCATGGATGGTGAGGTCGTGTATTTGAACTGCGTTGTACTCCCGGTAGAAACTCAACGCTCTCTCCGGTGTCCAATCGACCGGAGTAGGGGCTACCGCAACGAAAGTGGGAACACTTGCCACTTCTAGAGGTCCGGGCGCATCACAGTAGGCGACCGCAACTCCACGGTGAATTTCTGGCATTTCAATGACTTCGGTGTCAATTTCAGGCACTGTCACAATGTTGTGCTCGATGGTGAATGCGCGGGCAGAAGCCACGGCTGAGCGAACATGGTCCAAGACATTTTCATTTGTAACGACATTGGTAGTGGCAATGTGATCCAGAGCCTCACGCACAGGATCTCCAACAGACTCAATCTTCAGGTGGGCCAAATACTCGTGTGCAACCTTCCGCATTTGGTCCCCCACGAGCCCAAGGTGATCGTGTGCCGTTGCATACAGTGTTTCGACGTCGGTTGAGTCATCAAGGGCATGCCAAAGAATTCCCGCATAGAGCTCGGGTCCCAGCCGGGGCGACCTAGTCGCGAGAGGCAACTCATCGGTCAACCAAGCGATCTGTTCACTGACCGAATCAGAGATCCGCTGGTCGAGGTTCAGGGAACCCACCAGCGCGAGAGTTCCCTGTAATTGAGCAATTGCAGTCTCTACGTGAATAGCGCTCATATCCTTCAGGGTTGCCCGAGCTTGCTCCAAGAACCCGGGAATTTCCTCGGCACGCGATTCAAGATTTCGACGTCGCTCATCACGTGGAGCAAAATCCCGCGATTCCAAGAGATGCAAGGCAGTCCCTGGGTTCCACACCATGGGATTCCACGTGTGTTCTTGAACCTGCGTCAGATCAAACTGCACCTTGAGAAGGTGTGCCCGAAGGATTTCGAGGTCAACGAGATCCTCAGTCAAGAGTTCAACGTCATCGACTGCATCAAGAGCCGTGAGGTGCCGGTCAATTTTCTCAGTGAAGGCCGCAATGGCTTCTGCAGAATAATCCGGCAGCATCGAATCGAATCGATGGTCACCCAGCCAGGTTGCACCAACTGGATCCTGCTCGAGACAGTCATCTATGGCCACCTTGGCAATCGCCCGAAATTGCTCAGTTGCTTGATTCATGGTCCTTGATCACCTCAATATTGCGTGCAACTGAGCCACGCAGGCTCGACTCCGCATCCCAGCCATTTGCTTTGGCAGCGCGCACGAGTTCATAGAGAAAGTCTCCGAGGTCTTGTGCACCATTGAGCTCTGAAATGACGTTCTCCGCGCGCGAGGCCTGCGCAGTGCGCGGGATCTCGAGTGATTTCGTTCGAGATTGCACTTTGGATGCCCGCATGAGAGCCGGAAGCGACTCGGGTATGCCTTCGGTGAGCGATGAACGCCCTTTTTCCTGAGCCTTGCGCACATGCCAAGAATTTTCAACATCGCCCGCGGTCTGCGCGGTTACATCGCCAAAGACATGAGGGTGACGTTCGACCAATTTGGTCGTTATGCCGTCAATAACTGAATCCACGTCCCATTCCGGCTGTGCAATTCTGGCGTGGAATACAACTTGAAGGAGAAGATCTCCTAATTCCTCTTGCATGCCTGCTTGATCGCCAGCCTCAATCGCCTCAACACATTCATATGCTTCTTCGATCAAGTACTCAACAAGACTCTGATGGGTTTGCTCGGCATCCCACGGGCACCCACCCGGGGAACGGAGTCGGTCCATCACTGCAACAAGTTCAGTGAAGCGACTCCCCTGCAAGGATTACTCCTGGCCGAGTTCTACGCCAACTGGTGCCGAGACATCGTCTGTCACTGGCCCAACGGTGAGATTCTCTGCATCCCACGTTCCAAAACGTGGGGCAACCTGCGCGTCAATTTCCACACTGAGTTCTGAAGCCGCTATGAAGACCGCGCCGCCTTGAACATCAGGTGTTGCCTCCGGTGCCAGAGCAACACCCAATTCAGAAACAAGAAGATTTGTTTCAATCACGCTATCAAGTTCACTGGGGAGAACTCCCTGCTGGAGGAGTAGGGCATCGAGCTGCTGCTGCCCGCCAGCCTGCGCCAAATACTGCAACCGCACGTTATCGAGCTCACCTTGTGAGATCGAGATTCCTTGGCGCTCGGCCAGTTGGTCAACCAAATTGGTAGTGATCATTCGATCAAGGGTGGTTGACACCAATTCAGCAGTGGCCTCGCTACTTGTGAGCCCCTGTGCCTTGAGCAGGCTCTCCACCTGAGCATTGAGTTCGTTCTCCGTGATGCGCTGGTCGCCGAGTGTCGCGGCAGCTCCCGCTTGATTCGCCCCACAACCTGTGAGGGATGCAGCCATGAGCACGATTCCCGAGAGAGCAATTCCGCTCACCAAACGACGTGAGATCTTCACAAAAACTCCGAACACTAAGGGGTGGAAAATAGGGTAGTAAACAACTCGTGCAACCATTCTAGGAGAGCGGCATCTCTCAGCGGTGGGGCACCAATGGCGCCCGCTTGCTCCGTGGGACTAGGAACCAAAATCGTGCGCGTCGCAGGCTTGATGTTTGTTCGGGGGTAAATTCGCATTAACCGCATTGTTCGGGACTCAGCCAATTCCACTGGGTGAATTCGGATCGCATTTCCCGCAGCGATTACCTCCTCAACGCCGTACTTTTTGGCCAGAACTCGGAAGCGAGCAACGGCAACCAGTGTTTCGACCTCCGGTGGCAACTGCCCGTATCTGTCAATGAGTTCTTTCACCACCTCATCCACATGGACATCGGTTGCTGCATCTGCGAGGTGCTTATAGGCCTCGAGCCTGAGACGTTCTTGGGGTACATATGCCACTGGAATATGCGCGTTGATGGGCAACTCAACGCGAACATCATTCACTTCACGCGCTGGTTCATTTTTAAATTCAGCCAAAGCCTCGCCCACAAGCCTGAGATAAAGGTCAAAACCGACATCGGCAATGTGCCCGCTTTGCTCTCCACCGAGAAGATTGCCCGCGCCTCGAATCTCCAGATCCTTTAATGCAATTTGCATCCCGGAACCGAGATCGGTTCGCTGCGCGATTGTTGCGAGTCGCTCATGTGCGGTTTCCGTCAACGGCTTGTTCGGATCGTAGAGAAAGTAGGAGTACGCACGTTCGCGTCCGCGACCCACGCGCCCACGCAACTGGTGCATCTGGGAGAGACCAAACTTGTCAGCTCTGTCAACAATGAGAGTGTTGGCGTTTGGAATGTCAATTCCCGACTCCACGATTGTGGTGCAGACCAGCACATCAATTTCTTTTTCCCAGAACTGGACAATCACCTGCTCAAGAGCACCCTCAGACATTTGTCCATGTGCGACAGCAACGCGCGCTTCGGGTACCAGCTCTTGGATTTTGGCCGCAACGCGATCAATGGATTCAACGCGGTTGTGAATGAAAAAGACCTGTCCTTCACGTAAAAGTTCACGGTGCACTGCCGCGGTGATTTGCTTCTCGTCATAGGGGCCGACAAATGTCAGGACAGGGTGACGCTCTTCGGGTGGCGTCTGAATAACTGACATTTCACGGATACCCGTCACTGCCATTTCAAGAGTGCGAGGAATGGGTGTGGCGCTCATGGCCAGCACATCAACATTGGTGCGAATTGCTTTCAGATGCTCCTTGTGCTCGACACCAAAGCGCTGTTCTTCGTCAACAATGACCAGCCCTAAGTCTTTGAAGCGCACGCTCGGAGTTAAGAGTTTGTGGGTTCCAATAACAATGTCAACCGATCCATCAGCCAAGCCTTCAAGAGTTTCTTTGGAATCCTTTGTGCTGGTGAATCGGGACAGTGCGCCAACCTTGATGGGGAACGCCGAATACCTTTCAGTAAAAGTGGACAGATGTTGTTGCACGAGCAGGGTGGTCGGCACGAGAACGGCAACCTGTTTTCCATCCTGCACTGCTTTAAAGGCTGCCCTGATGGCGATTTCTGTCTTGCCATAGCCGACATCTCCGCAGATCAACCGGTCCATGGGGACTGTTCGTTCCATGTCCCGCTTGACTTCATCGATCGTGCTGAGTTGATCGGGTGTTTCGACGTACTCGAAGGCATCTTCGAGTTCATGTTGCCATGGCGAGTCAGGTCCAAATGCATAGCCTTGCGCCGACTGGCGCGCTGCATAGAGTCGAATGAGTTCGCCAGCGATTTGTTTAACCGCTTTGCGGGCCCGCCCTTTGGCTTTCTGCCAATCAGCACCTCCCAGGCGATGCACGCTCGGTGCTTCACCACCGACATAACGTGTGATCAAATCCAATTGGTCCATGGGGACGAACAATCGGTCCGCTGGCTGACCGCGTTTGCTCGGGGCATATTCAATAATCAAATATTCTCGCTCGGCACCCGCGATTGTCCTTGTGATCATTTCAACATAGCGGCCAACACCATGGTGTTCGTGAACAACAAAATCGCCCGCTTTGAGGGTGAGCGGGTCGACCGCGCCGCGCCTCTTGCTGGGCATGCGACGCATGTCCTTGGTGCCGGACTTCTGGCCAACCAAGTCACCCTCTGTCACAACGATCATTGATGCACTGGGCAGGAAAAATCCGTGATCGAGGCTGGCGGGCACCAGGTACACGACATGGGGATCCAGCGAGTCCGGCAATGTGTCAACAGCAGATGTTCCAATGTCCGCGTTTCGCAGTTCCTCGGCAATACGCTCAAGCGGACCGTGGCCCTGGGCAGTAATGATTACTTGGGAATCCTGCTCAAACCACGTTTTAACATCGGAAATAAATAGTTCAGAGTTACCTCGATATGGTTCGATTTCCTGAGCATCAAGATTAATCACTTCATCTTTTGCGTCCGTGGGTAGCGGAGTGAGATTCCACACGGCCCCGTTGTTTTCTAGGGATTCTTTGACAACTGTTTCCATGCTGGTGAACATTGAGCCGGAGAGATCAATTGGGCTTGCTCCACCAACGGCCGCACTGTGCCAACCCGCGGTGAGGAATTCCTCCGCGGTTTTCACCACATCCGCAGCGCGGGACTTGATCCGCTCCGGCTGGCACAAGACGAGTGATGACGACTCGGGCATGAGGGCATGCAAAGGGCGCATGTCACCAGCCAAGACAGGGGAAAGTGATTCCATACCTTCAACTGGAATTCCCAGAGCGAGTGACTCGCACATTGCTGCAACCTCGACGTGTGCCTCGCCCAGTAATTTGGCTCGCTCGCGCACTTGAGGGGTCAGTAGCAACTCGCGCACGGGGGTTGCCCACAAGCCATGGGGCGCTACCTCCAGTGTTCGTTGATCGGAAACAGCGAAGTATCGAATTTCTTCGATGTCATCGCCCCAAAACTCGAGCCTGAGTGGATGTTCCTCGGTGGGTGGGAATACATCGAGAATCCCGCCACGCACTGCAATTTGCCCCCGTCGCTCAACGAGGTCAACGCGTTCGTAGCCATAGTCCACAAGTTGAGTCACGGTGGTGGTGAGGTCCGCGGAGCCCCCCACCTCGAGCCGAACGGGATCTGACTGCCCCAAGTTGGCAACAATGGGTTGGAGTGCTGCGCGCACTGATGCGATAACTACGGAAATGGGTCCAGCAAAGTGATCACCTGCAATCGGGTGCGCCAGCCTTCGCAGCACAGCCATTCGGGTGCCCACGGTGTCTGATGACGGTGACAAACGCTCATGAGGCAAGGTCTCCCAACTGGGGAAAACTGCAATGGACTCACGTGGGATGAAGGCCGCGAGCGAGCGGGCAAGTTCATCGGCCGCTCGTCCCGTCGGGGTAAGCACCAGCTGCGTGCGCCCAGAGCGTGCCAATTGCGCAATGACAAGCGGATAGCTTGTGGCAGGACCAACAAGATCGACAAGATCAACGAGATCAACGGTTGCTGACGCTAGTTTTCCTATTCCAGCAATCCCAGGATCTGTTTGTGTCAGATCAAGAAGCGCAGAAAGTGAGGTGGTTCTGGTCACGCGTCTTGTGACTGCTGGAGTGCTTGAATGACATACGGGTACAGCACAGCGCGGGAAACCACCAAATCAGTGACATAAGGCGGCATGTGATTGAACGTCACAGGATTGCCATTCATGTGAGAAGCCACGAGTCCATAGTGTTCAGCAACAACATGGGGCGCAGCAACATCCCATTCAAAGAATCCTGTGTCATGGAGATATATATCCGCACGACCTAAAAGGATTTCATTGACTTTTGCACCCACTGAGCCAACATCAACGACTTCAATCGACTGGTGTGCAATTCCCTCTTCACGCAGGATCTCACTCAGCCGTGCAACTGTTGCGGCAAGTGTCTTGGGTGGCCGAGAACGGGAAGCCACAACTCGAATAACGCGTTCTGGTGTATAAACGTCCTGCTCATTGGAACCAGAATCCAGCACAGACCTGGTCAATGACTGTGCGGGAAGATCCACGGTTCCGGCGCTGAGCCTTTGTTCACCTGAATGCCAGAGCGCAATGTGGACAGCAAAGTCTTTTCTGTTTTGGCCGTACTCCCAAGTGCCGTCGAGGGGATCGACAATCCAGACGCGCTCCGCACTGAGGCGGTCATCATTGTCCTTGCCTTCTTCGCTCAGGATTGCATCATGTGGCCGAGCAGTGCTTAGTTTGTCCAATATATAAAGATGGGCAGCACGATCTGCTTGGTCACGCAGAAGATCACTCACAGTTTTGTCAATGCTCTCAGCGGAACGGGTGGCAAAGAAATCCTCACGGAGAGCAAGCAGCAGCTGTCCTGCTTCTTGAGCAACTGCTCTCGACAACTCGGCATCAGACATTGAACTCATGTGCGCTCCAACTTTCTTTGCTAGCGAAATTTATTAACTATTAAATCGACTTTGGGTTTTTTCTAAACCTTGAAGCATGAGCATCTCGAGGGCATCAACACTGCGATCCAACAATTCAGTGAGATCTTTGCGTTCGGTTGAGCTGAATTGAGATAACACGAAATCGGCGGGAGCCTGTCGACCAATGGGTCGGCCAATTCCTACTCGCTCACGGAAATACTCGCCTGTGCCGATCGCTCCCCTGATGCTCTTGAGTCCGTTGTGACCGTTATCGCCACCACCAAATTTGATCCGCAGCGTGGCAAATTCGATATCAAGTTCGTCATGAACAATGACCAGATTCTCGGGTTCCACGTTGTAGAAGTCCATGAGGGCTTTGACCGGCCCACCACTTTCATTCATGAACGACATCGGGATAGCTAGAACAACCTTCTGGCGATTGACGTCACCAGGTGCACCGACCTGGGTCTCAGCGACATATGCGAGTGCCCGCTTATGGCGTGAGAGTGTGACTGATTCACGTTTGGCGAATGTTTCAACAACCATCGCACCAACATTGTGGCGGGTGGCGGTGTATGTGGGACCGGGATTACCCAGTCCCACAACAAGCCAAGTCACTTAAGCGCAGTCACTTACTCTGCAGCAGCAGGTTCTGCCGGTGCTTCCGATTCATCGCTTGCGGCGGCAGCAGCATCCTCAGCGGCAGCGGATGCAGCAGCAGACGCAGCAAGTTCAAGTGCCTTCTCCCTAGCGTCTGCGACAGCGTGGCCGACTGCATCGAGGGGCAGTTCGCCTCCAGCGACAGAAGCCTCAAACGCCTGGAGAACCATGGCAACGTCAAGACCAGCTTCTTCAGCAGCGGTGTGAACCTGCGCGACTGCATCTGCATAGTCACTTCGCAGTGCTGCTTCTTTCTTGCTGATCACGATCAGGTCAACGTGTTCGATGTCCAGGCGAACGACATCGCGCTGGATATCGCGTGGCTTGGTCAGGTAGGTCTGGCCATCGAAATCAATGTTCAACACAACGCGGGGCTTGCGCAGGGCAAGTGCCAGTTCGTGAGTAGGCAGTGTTACGTGCATGAGAGTGGTATCCGTGCCGTAGATCACTGCGGGAACCTGTCCACCACGGCGAATACGGCGAGCCGCACCCTTGCCGAATTCTGAGCGGGGGGAAGCGGTCAAATTGACGTTAGTCACGATTTCTCCTAGTTAAAAGTTGCGAGTCGCACCAAGGAGAGGCCGGTTAAGCCACCACGTCGATAACGGTGAACTACGCACCCTCGCCGAGGAACCCGTGGAGTCTAGCGCGGGTGAGAATCTCTAGTGCGAGGAGGGCGCCTGACCTAATTCTTCATCCTCGAACATTTTGGTCACCGAGCCATCCGTGAACACCTCATTGATTGCTGTGGCCAGCAATGGGGCAATGGAGAGGACAGTGAGTTTCTCGAATCGTCGCTCTTCAGGGATCGGAAGAGTGTCCGTGACAATGACCTCGCTGATGCGTGATTCTTGGAGGCGTTCACGCGCCGGATCACTCAGGATTCCATGTGTTGCCGCGACAATCACCTCGGATGCACCGTTCTCGAACAGGGTCTCCGACGCCTTAACAATTGTTCCACCGGTATCGATCATGTCGTCGACTACGACGCAAACGCGGTCTTTGACATCACCCACGACCTCAAGCACCCGAACCTGGTTGGGAATGTCGGGATCGCGGCGCTTGTGAATGATCGCCAGCGGAGCACCCAACACATCTGTCCAGCGCTCGGCAACCCGAACGCGTCCGGCATCGGGCGAAACAACGGTGATCTTTGATCGGTCAACTTTATTTGCAACATGCGATGCCAAGAGCGGCAAAGCAAAGAGATGGTCAACGGGACCGTCAAAAAAGCCTTGAATCTGTGAGGTATGCAGGTCAACGGTCATCAGGCGATCTGCGCCCGCAGTTTTGAACAGGTCAGCCATCAGGCGGGCCGAGATTGGCTCGCGACCGCGATGCTTTTTGTCCTGACGGGCGTATCCGTAGAAGGGGACAATCACCGTGATGCGTTTGGCAGATGCCCGCTTAAGGGCATCGATCATGATCAACTGCTCCATGATCCACTTATTAATAGGTGTCGTGTGACTTTGAAGCACGAATGCATCACCACCGCGAACTGACTCGCGGAATCGCACAAATATTTCACCGTTGGCAAAGTCATGTGCCGTGACTGGTGTGAGGTCAATGCCGAGGTGCTCAGCAACCGCATCAGCGAGTTCCGGGTGCGAACGACCTGCCAAGAGCAGGAGATGCTTTTGCGTTGGGACTGACTTCTCGGCCACTACTCCACCTTCACGTCTGGGTACTCAGTTTGGGTACTAACTCTGCACTGTTTTAAACACTGCACTAATCATCGAGCGTATTTTCAGGGGAAGATGGGGATAGCCTGTCAGAGTGATCCGGCGTGCTTTGCGCCGCCTCCGCAGAAACCGTTCCAGGACGCTTGCGCTGCACCCAACCCTCAACATTGCGCTGCTTTGCCCGTGCGACCGCCATGGCGCCAGGGGGGACGTCGTCGGTGATCACCGAGCCAGCCGCCGTGTACGCGCCATTGCCAATCTCAACCGGAGCAACGATCATGTTGTCTGAGCCAATGCGCACGCCATCACCCACCACCGTGTGGTGCTTGTTCACTCCGTCATAGTTCACAAAAACCGTTCCTGCACCAATGTTTGAACCTTCACCGATGGTGGCATCGCCCACATAAGACAAATGCGGAACCTTGGATCCGTCACCGAGTTGAGAGTTTTTCATCTCAACAAAAGCCCCAGCTTTACCGCGAGCACCGATCACTGTTCCCGGGCGCAAGTATGTGTATGGACCAACATTGGCTGACTCTCCAATAACCGCGAGCTCGGCCCAGGTGTGACGAACCACAGCGTTTTCCCCCACCTCGCAGGAAATAAGTGTTGTTCCAGGCCCAACTTCAGCGCCCGTCTCAATCGAGGTTGGTCCACGCAAAACCGACTGCGGCAAGACGGTGGCATCAGGCGCGATATCCACATCAACATCAATCCAGGTACTCGATGAATCAAGGATGCTCACACCTGATCGCATCCAGCGTTCATTGATTCGATCACGCATGATTGCTGCGGCATTGGCCAACTGAACACGGTCATTGATTCCCAAAATGTCATGGCTGTCGGGTGCCACCACTCCAAGGACTACTCCCCCACCAGTTGCAATTAATTCAATAACGTCAGTGAGATATTCCTCGGACTGTGAGTTCGCAGTTGTCAGCGAATTAATCGACCCGACTATTGCTTCGGCTGAAAATGCATACATTCCCGAGTTGATTTCGTTGATGAGCCTCTGCTCATCAGTGGCATCTTTTTCCTCAACGATTCCACTCACCCTCGATCCATCGCGCAGGATGCGTCCGTAACCAAAGGGGTCATCGAGTTCAGCCGTCAAAATCGTGGCTTGAGCACTGTGGGATTCATGCGCCGAGAGCAGTTGCATCAACGTTGTGCCCGTGAGCAGAGGTGTGTCGCCGGTCAAAACGACAACGGGCCCACCATCCAAGGAAACCCCTGCTTCAACCAGTGCGGTGAGTGCGATGCGCACGGCATGGCCCGTTCCTCGTCGCTCCGTTTGCTCAACGGTGCTGACCCACGGTGCAACTTCTTCGAGATGCTCAATGACCGCGCTTGAACCATGGCCGACAACGATCATGAGGTGTTCCGGCTCAGTCACCGCGGCCGCTTCAATCACGTGGTTGAGTAGGGACCGACCAGCGATCTGGTGAAGTACCTTTGGAGTGGCAGATTTCATGCGCGTGCCTTCACCTGCTGCAAGGACGATCACTGCTGAAGGGCGCACAGCCTAAGCCTAATGCTCAGGAAAGTGCGACAGGAAGAATGAGTTGATATCGATCAAGCTCCCGGGGGAGGGATCGAACCTCCGTTGACGGATTCAAAGTCCGCTGTCCTGCCGCTAGACGACCCGGGATTACTGCGCCCCACAGCCTAGGCGTTGTCTCATCAGCGGAATAACTCGCCTTGGACTAATTTCCCCCGCTCCTTGCAAGTTACGGTAGCGTAGGTTACGCTTGCGTAAGTTAACCGTCGCTCGAAAGGAAACACATGACCGCATTGATGCCCGAGGAAATCGTCTTTGACGAGACCCAAGACGATGCCGTTTACCTCAGCAAAGCAATGCGAATCACGATTGGCGCTTTTGTCGTTCTTCCGCTTCTCGCCGTTGCCGCTGCTATTCCAGTCGCGTGGGGCGGGTGGGTCTCCTGGCTCGATATTTCACTCGCGGTTGGCCTGTGGGCACTCACTGCCCTAGGCATCACGATTGGTTACCACCGGTTTTTCACTCACGGATCCTTCAAAGCAAACCGTGGTGTCAAGATCGCTCTTGCTATTTGCGGTTCACTTGCCATTGAAGGCTCCCTCGATCAATGGGTTGCCGATCACCGCAAGCACCACAAGTTCTCTGACGAAGTCGGCGACCCCCATTCTCCCTGGCGCTTTGGAACATCGCGCAAAGCAATCGCAAGAGGTTTGCTTTACTCACATGTTGGTTGGCTCTTTGAAAGTGATAACACGGGAATTGATAAGTACGCACCGGATATCGCGGGCGACAAAGATTTGAATTGGATGTCCAAGCACTTCTCCATCTTTGTAATTGCAAGTCTGCTAATCCCTGGAATTCTTGGTGGCTTGATCACCTGGTCATGGATGGGCGCACTCACGGCATTCTTTTGGGCAGGCCTAGTTCGCATTGCATTTGTCCACCACGTGACCTGGTCAATCAACAGCATCTGCCACGTATTTGGCAATCGCCCATTCACATCGCGAGATCTCTCCAGCAATGTTGCCTGGCTCGCAATTCCCTCCATGGGTGAGTCGTGGCACAACTTGCATCATGTCGATCCAACCTCTGCTCGCCATGGTGTTCTCAAAGGACAAATTGATGTGAGTGCCGGAATTATCAAGGGAATGGAAAAGACCGGACTTGTCACCGATGTTCGCTGGCCAAAGCCGGAGCGTCTGGCAAAGAAGCTCAAGGACCCGAAAGACCGCTTCCGCATTCGTGGATACCGCGGGGAGTAACCTCATCCCAGTGAACATTGACGATGCTCAAGAGGATGCTGATCTTGCACCGATAGTCGAGCTGCGTGCCGCTACATCAAGTGCCGTTCCCGTAGCAGTTCGCAAAACCTCGGGCTCCAAAGTTCGCATGACCGGCCAAGAACGCCGGGAGCAGCTACTTAATGTTGGGCGCAAACTCTTCTCTGAAAAAGGCTTTGAATCAGTGACGGTTGAAGAGATTGCAGCCAAAGCGAATGTTTCTAAGCCCGTTGTCTACGAACACTTTGGGGGCAAAGAGGGCCTTTACGCTGTTGTTGTTGATCGTGAGATGAACGCGTTACTCGACTCAATCACGGACTCACTGACCGCGGGCTCGGCACGCCAACTTGTTGAACAAGCAGGCATGGCTTTGTTCAATTACATCGATAGCAACCCGCAGGGTTTTCGCATTCTGGTGCGCGACTCCCCTGTTGCCCAACAAACAGGTTCATTTGCAAGTTTGATCATTGATATTGCCAGCCAGGTGGAGCACGTCCTGGCGGCAGAGTTCAAGGCCCACGGTTTCAATGAAAAAGTGGCTCCCATGTATGCCCAAATGCTCGTGGGCATGGTCGCATTCACCGGCCAGTGGTGGCTTGATGTGCGCAAGCCAAAAAAAGAAGAAGTCGTGGCCAACGTTGTCAACCTCGCTTGGAACGGACTGTCACACCTCGACCCTAAACCCCGACTGAACTGAATCAAGAATCTTGACGTCAAGATTCTTGACGTAGACTTGCGCCATGGCTCAATCAGGCGAACCGGCTCGCGATGAAGTGGACCTGATTGTTTCGGCTTGGCGTGAGCAACGGCCCGACCTTGATGTCTCGCCATTGGAAGTTCTCTCACGCCTTTCTCGTATCTCCAGCCATTTAGATTCCGCTCGAGCACAAGCATTTAGGGACCATGGTCTGGACTCCTGGGAATTTGATGTACTTGCCGCCCTTCGTCGCGTGGGTGCCCCATTCGCACTGTCCCCCGGTGCGCTGGCACAAGCAACTCACGTAACCAGCGGAACCATGACCACGCGCGTCGATCGACTTCTCGAGCGAGAACTGGTCACGCGATTTCCTGATCCACATGACCGTCGTGGCGTTCAGGTGCAACTCACGGACGCTGGAAAGAGCGCTGTCGATGGCGCGCTAACCGACTTGCTCGCCAAGGAGTCTGAGATTTTGGCCGGACTCAGTCTGAGGGATCGGACAGATCTTGCCCAGCAATTGCGCAACCTGTTGGGGCAGTTTTTGTCAGACACCTGAGACGCAATCGAGTCATAAAAAAATCAGGTTTTCCACAGGTGTCCAATCCGTATCACCGGTGATACACTGTCCAAATGGGAACGGTGTCTGTGCGGGAATTGCGCAATTACGGTGGACACGTTCTTGATTCCGTTGAGAGAGGCGAAACCATGACAATTACACGTGATGGCAAACCGGTGGCGGAACTGCGGCCACTGCAAGGAAGCGGACTCAACGCCCACGCATTGCTTGAAAAGTGGCGGGGGGCTCCTGAAGTTGATGCCGATGCGTTACGCGCAGATATCTCTGAAGTCATGGACCTCGAATTGTGAGCAACCAAACCTCAGTTGGTCTGCTTGATACATGTCTTGTCATCGATCTTCACCTTGTTAAGAACGCACAAGATCTGCCTGCATTGCCTGTTATCAGTGTGATTACTCTGGCTGAATTGAGTGTTGGTCCATTAGTGGCGAAAACCAAAGGTGAGCAACTGAAGCGGCAGCGCCTCGTGCAGCAGGTGGAGGCTAGTTTTAGTCCTCTGCGTTTTGATGATCAATGCGCAAGGCAATTTGCAACCATTGCTTTTACACTGCGCAAGAACGGTACAAAATCAAAGGCAAAAGCTTTCGACGCGCTCATTGCGGCAACCGCCCTGGCCAATCAGATTCCTTTGTACACGAGAAACCCAAAAGACTTTTTAGGGATCGATGACCTCAATGTCATTGAGGTCCCGGTATAGGAGCTACCTGGGTCCTTGAACCGGACCCGAAGCTGTGCGAACGGTGCGACACACGCCGCTTCCTGCCAGTTCTGCAGCCAGCCCAATAGAGGCATCTTTGTCTTTGGCCAAGAAAACACACGTTGGGCCACTACCCGAGACAATTCCTGCCAGAGCGCCAAGTTCTAAACCGGTATCGATAACTCTTCTGAGTTTGGGCATGAGCGAGATCGCAGCGGGCTGCAAATCATTGGTCAGTGACCGTGCTAAAAGTTCAGGGTCACCTTGCCGCAAAGCCATGAGCAACGGCTCAGAAACGCTCGGTTCATTTTCTGCCTGCAAGTTTTCTGCTCGAAGTCGATCGCACTCGGCATAAACCTTGGGAGTTGAGAGCCCTCCATCCATCAACGAAATGACCCAATGAAACTCTCCCGTTGCAATAACCGGAGTGAGTACTTCACCCCTGCCTGTTCCAATTGCAGTCCCGCCGTGCAACGAGAAGGGAATATCTGAGCCAAGTTGGGCGGCCAATTGTTCGAGTTCGGTCATGGGTGTGTGTAATTCCCATAATCGATCACACGCAATAAGAACTCCTGCAGCATCAGCGGACCCGCCCGCCATTCCTCCTGCAACTGGGATGCGCTTATCAATCTCAATAGTCGCCGAGCGCGTGATTCCATGATGCTGCGCGAGCAACGCGGCCGCTTTAACGGCAAGGTTGGATGCATCCTCTGGGACAAATCGTGCACCTTCACCAGTAACGGTGATGCCAAATTCTTTATCGCGTGTGCTCATGCTGTCCTTGACAGTGATCGTGTCAAACAGATCAATTGCATGAAACACGGTGACCAAGTCATGAAAACCATCAGTGCGCACAGGCCCAACGGAAAGTTGTAAATTGATTTTCGCGGGCGCCTGCACCGTCACTGAATCTGAATTCATGATTGTGCAATCCTATTGATTTTCGGTGAGCAAGGAATTTGCCAAGCGAATGAAATCATCGAGCACCAATGTTTCAGCTCGCGCCGATGGAGCGATACCTGCCCGCACCAGGGCTTCCTCAGCCAAAGTGGGTGAACCAACAAAATCAGCAATACCCGCCCTGAGAGTCTTGCGCCTGTGAGCAAAGCACGCATCAATCACTTGAAACACGCGTTTGCGGTCGATGCCCACTGACTCCCGCGTCGGGTTGACGTCAATGCGCACCAAGCCTGAGTCAACATGAGGTGCTGGCCAGAACACATTCTTGCCAATATTGCCCGCGGGCTGCGCCACACCAAACCACTGGACTTTGACACTGGGGATTCCATAGGTGCGTGACCCGGATGGAGCACAAATGCGATCCGCCACCTCCTTTTGAACCATGACGAGAACACTTCTCACCGTGGGGAGAATCTCGAGTAGGTGAAGGAGGACAGGTACTGCCACGTTGTAGGGCAGGTTTGCCACGATCGAGGTTGGCCGAGCGCCTCCCAGGTCCTCCGCATTGACTCGAAGCGCGTCTGCCGTGATCACCGTGAGTCGCTGTGAGAATTCTGGGGCATATTGCGTCACGGTTCGTGGAAGTTCCTGAGCCAGACGCTGATCGATTTCAATGGCGATGACTTCTTTGGCCGCGGGCAAAAGTCCGAGCGTGAGACTGCCCAAACCTGGTCCTACCTCAAGTACCGTGTCTTGGCTCGTCACATGTGCTTGCTCAACAATGTAGCGGACAGTGTTCGGATCAATCACAAAATTCTGGCCAAGTTTTTTTGTTGGTGTGATGCCAACGCGGGCGGCGAGCTCTCGAATTGCACTCGCTCCCAGGAGATCAGGACTCATGGTGCTACCAATCGCCGAATGCGCGCAGTGCATTGGCCGTGAGTAGTTCACACATATCTGACTCACTCACTCCGCGCCTCTCGGCCATTGCTCGGACGGTATAGGGCATGAGGTAACTCGCATTGACCTTGCCACGGTTAGGCGCCGGTGTGAGATATGGAGCATCTGTCTCAACGAGTAGAAGTTCATCAGGAACAACATCGAGCGCTTCACGTAACCCTTCGGCGTTCTTGAATGTGATGACCCCCGCGAACGACATGAACCACCCATTGGTGGCACACACTCTGGCCATGGCGGCATCGCCGCTAAAGCAATGGAACACGACTTTCTCTGGCGCACCTTGACCCTGAAGCACTGCGAGGACATCATCATGCGAATCGCGGTCATGAATGACCAAGGTCTTGCCTAGTTCGCGCGCCAAGTCAATGTGCCATCGGAAAGATTCATGTTGAGCTGCCCTGCCTGATTCATCGGTACGAAAATAATCAAGTCCTGTTTCACCGATGCCTCGCACGCGCGGGTTTTGGGCAAGCTCTGCAATGGATGCCAGCGCTGATTGCAACTCGCCCACGGCTGCCCTCCGCGGCGCTTCATTGGGGTGCAATGCAACAGTGGCAAGGACTTGGGGGAAATCCAATGCGGCTTGAAGCGCCCACGCGGATGACTTCACATCACAACCAACCTGCACAACGCGGTCAACACCAACTTCAAGCGCACGTTTTAGCAGGTCAGTTGGATCCGGTGTCTCATCACCATGGAGACCACGATCATGCACATCGAGATGGGTGTGTGAATCGATTACCGTTCCTGCAAGTGGGGCTGGCGGTGTGGGCCAATCAGTGAATTCACCCATGTGCAATTAACTATTTTCAGCTTCAGGCTCAACGAGCCGTGGGAATAATGACGCACCCTTGGTCACTGCGACACCCGCGGGCAACTGCCCCCAGGCTCCAGCCTCTGTGACGTCTTGGTCTGCGATCTCACCGAGTGCTTCCTGCGCACCAATGGCAACCCACATGTTTTGCATGGCTTTGGGCATCACTGGGTTGTAAAGCACGGCAATTGCGCGCAGTGACTCACAAACCGTGTACAAAACACTGGCAAGGCGATCATGGGTTTCTTCGCTCTTTGCGAGCACCCATGGTTCCTGTTCGGTGACGTAGCCATTGATGTGCTCAATAAAAGCTCGAACGTGGCCAATTGCACCTGCGAAATCGAGTTCATCGATACATGCATCAGCGTTGGCAACTGTCTTAGCCATAAGTGTTTGGATGTTGGTTTCAACCGTGGTTGGTGCGGAATCCGCCGGCAGTTTGCCTTCGAAATACTTGCCCACCATTGCAGTGGCACGCGATGCCAGATTGCCAAGTCCATTGGCCAATTCAGATGTATAGCGGGCGCTCATGTCTTCCCAGCTAAACGATCCATCTTGACCAAATGCAATGGCACGCATGAAGTAGTAACGGAATGCATCAGAACCAAAGTGGTCAATGATCAAGTCGGGGGAAATTCCAGTGAGCTTTGACTTGGACATTTTCTCACCACCCACGAGAAGCCAGCCGTGGGCGAAGACTTGCTGGGGTGGCTGCAATCCAGCGGCCAGAAGCATCGCTGGCCAGTAAACAGCGTGGAATCGCAGGATGTCCTTGCCCACAAGTTGCACATTCGCTGGCCAGACTTTGGCAAAAAGTTCTGCTTCGGGTGTACCAGGTTCAGAGCCGTAGCCCGTTGCCGTGATGTAGTTCAACAGCGCATCAAACCAGACATAGACAACTTGAGTGTCATCCCACGAGAGTGGAATTCCCCACTTGACGCTAGAGCGTGACATGGAAATGTCCACTAAACCACCGCGAAGGAAACTCATGACTTCGTTGTAAGCGCTCTGAGGACGAATTGCGTTGGGGTTAGCTTCGTAGTGGTCAATCAGTTTTTGCGTGAACGCGGATAGCTGGAAGAACCAGTTGTCCTCACTCAATTGCTCCGGTGGTCTGCCATGAATGGCACACACCATTTCACCCTCGAATTCCCCCGAGCCCGGTACCAAGTCCGCAGGGAATTTGAACTCTTCACAGCCAACGCAATAGGGACCTTCATAGGGAGCCGAGAAGACATAGCCGTTTTCGCGAACAACATCCCAGAATTTTTGGACCCGCTCCATGTGGCGGTCCTGCGTGGTTCTGATGAAGTCATCATTCTTGGCATCAATTGTGTCCAAGACCGGGCGCCAGGATTCTTCAACGAGTCTGTCAACCCACTGCTGCGGAGTTACTCCACCGGCTTCAGCGGCGCGCTGAACCTTGGTTCCATGTTCATCAACACCCGTCAAGTACCAGACATCTTCACCTCGTTGGCGGTGCCAGCGAGTGAGGACATCGCCCGCTGTCGTGGTGTACGCGTGACCAATGTGGGGGGCGTCATTGACGTAATAAATAGGAGTTGTCACGTAATAGGTCTTGGGCAACTCACTCATGCTACAAGTCTAGTCGTGGGACCGAAACCACTATTTTCTCGGTGAACCAGAATTTTTAGCCTGTTCACGTTGCTCAAGGCTCGCCTGATAGACCTCTCGTTTTGAAATGCCTGCCAAAGCTGCGACATGGGCCGAAGCATCTTTGAGTGACATGCCACCTCGAGTGAGTTCCTGAACTTTGGCCACAACCGAATCCATATCACCTAAACCACTGCTAGATCGAATTTCTTCATCGCTTGCGCCCTCGACCACAAGTGTGATTTCACCGCGAACCTCACCTTGCGCCCATTGCGCTAACTCACTCAGAGAGCCGCGGATAACTTCTTCATAGGTCTTGGTCATTTCCCTGCATATAGCTGCGCGCCTGTCCGCACCCAGAACGTGCGCCATGTCCGCCAACGACTGCTCTAATCTGTGTGGGGCTTCAAAAAAGATCATTGTTCGCGGTTGGGCTGCGAGTGCAGTGAGCGCGCTATTTCGCTCCCCAGATTTTCTGGGTAAAAATCCTTCAAAACAAAATCGATCAGAAGGTAGTCCGGAGAGCACGAGGGCAGTCAGAATTGCCGATGGCCCAGGCAGTACCGAAATCGGAAGGCTTGCCTCAATTGCAGCCGATGCAAGCCGATAACCCGGATCGCTCACATTGGGCATCCCCGCATCCGTGACAACGAGCACCTGTTCACCATTACGCACTGAATCTAAAATTTGATCGACTCGCCCGAGTTCATTTCCTTCAAAGTTGGAGATCACCCGACCTGAAAATTCAACACCCAGCCTGCTGGCCAAGTTTCGAAACGTGCGGGTGTCCTCGGCAGCGATCAGATCTGAGTGGGCGATTGCATCAAGCAACCTTTGTGAGGCATCCCCCGAATTACCCATCGGCGTAGCAGCGAAAATCAACTTGCCCATTTCCGCTCCCGTGCTCATGTCGCAATACTGACAGCAGGATTTTCCCCCAAGCAGGGTGGGACACCTACTATTGAGGCGTGCAGGCAACCGGGAGTCCATCCACCCCTGATCGCAGTGTGGCGACTTTGGCGCAGCGACTGTACCCCGCATTTAACGTAACGGGCCTCGCCTCTTGGATTGCCCCGCTTGTCATTGGGTTAACTGCCGGCATTCTCAGGTTTACTAATTTGGGGCGGCCGCATGATGTTGCCTTTGATGAAACCTATTACGCAAAAGATGCCTGGGCCCTCTTGCGTTTCGGAGTTGAGCACAAGGCAGTTGAGAACCACAACGAGTTGATGCTCTCTGCCGGCAGCAACTGGCGCAATGTAGAAGCATTCACCAGCGAAGGTTCGTTTGTTGTGCATCCGCCGGTTGGCAAATGGGTTATCGCAGTTGGTGAATACATGTTCGGCGTCTCACCCTTTGGCTGGCGCTTCATGGTCGCTCTTCTTGGAACCATCTCAGTCGTACTGATTGCTCGCATTGTTCGACGTATGACCCGCTCAGACCTCATCGGAGCAATCGCAGGTCTACTCCTGGCACTTGATGGCATTCATATAGTGATGAGTCGCACCGGCCTGCTCGACATGGTGCTCAGCACATTTGTACTCGCTGGCTTTGGTGCGCTTGTTCTCGATCGCGATAGCACTAGACGGCGATTAGCAACAATTGGCTTGGTTCACGGTTTCGGGCCGTCCATGGGGATCCGACCTTGGCGCTTGGCTGGGATCTTCTTTTTGGCTCTCGCGGTTGGGGTGAAGTGGTCAGGACTCTGGTTCTTAGCAATTTTCATGCTCATGTCACTGTTCTGGGACGTTTCAACGAGAAGAGCAATTGGCGTCGAGCGCCCGTGGCTTGCAACTCTCCTGCTGAGTGCACCCATCGCATTTATTTCAACCATTGTCATTACTTGTGCTGTCTATCTCACCAGTTGGACCGGCTGGTTCGTTTCTGATTCCGGCTGGGGGCGTAACTGGGCTAACGACCAAGAACCGTCATGGGTGCCCAATGCATTGCGCTCATTACTCAACTACCACTCACAAGCTTGGAACTTTCACGTAAATCTGGATTCCGAACACAGTTATCAGAGCAATCCGCTGTCGTGGCCATTCATGACTCGTCCAACAAGTTTTTCCTATGAAAGCATTAAAGATGGATCATTAGGTTGCCCCACTGATCACTGCGCACAGGAAGTTCTCGCCCTTGGAAACCCGATAATCTGGTGGGCGGCACTGCTGGCAATTCCATGGCAACTGTGGAATTGGGTGACAACGCGGGATTGGCGTTCTGGCGCGGTACTCGCGGGAATCATCGCTGGATGGTTCCCCTGGTTGCTCTATCTCGATCGCACGATTTTCACTTTCTACACGGTCGCGTACGTCCCCTTCGTGGTGATGGCGGTCGCTCTCACGATTATGCAGATCCTGCAACGCAAACCGCCGCAACAACAACCTGTAGTTGTTGCCCTGGTTGGGCTATATCTACTGGCTGTCGTTGCGGCGGCTTGGTGGTTCTATCCCATTTGGACCGGAGAGGTTATCCCCTACAGTCAATGGCAACTACGCATGTGGCTGCCAACCTGGGTCTAGACAAGTTGGGTCTAGACAAGTCAGGTCTCTACAAACTGGGATTAGTCAACCCACGTTGTCACCATGTCGTTGGCAACCTGAATGAGTGCCTTCTTCTGTTTGGCCGTGAAGTTCAACGCACTCCCTGTTGAGCCCGTGGTTGTGATGATCACGTCATTGACCAGAGTGAAAATCGACATGCTGTCATTCAAGTAAGCAGGAAGATCGCCGCTAGCGGCATTATTCGAATTCTCGTTGGTGAAGATTGACTGCACGCCCGTAACAGTTACGGCAGGAATCTTGCCCGATGTGATGACATTTTCATAGGGAACGGGGTTGTCGTTCTCGTCCGACCATGAGCCGGAAAACGTGCCATCGCATTTCTTTATGTCTTTTGACAACTGACTGAATGCCTTCTCAGCGGCCACATTGGATTTGTACTGCCCCACGTTGATATCCAGGCTGAGACCTTTGCCCTTTGGGTTGTAGAACGCGTTTGTGCTCAGATCTGGTTTCCCAGCCCACACGATCTTGTTGCCCGAGGGGCCATAGTCACAGACATATTGCTTAAGAGCCGGAGTTGTCACACTAATATTCATGGCCTTTTTAGCTGCAAACTCCTTTGGTAGCTGCGACACACTCAGGAAATGCGATGCGGCATAGCCTGCTGCTTCCCTGTCATATGCCTGTGCGGGCGCCACAGCCATGGTCATTGAACTGGCAACCACGAGGCCGCTCAGTGCGACACCGACTGCCTTATGCATTCTTTTCAATTCAGTACTCCTATTTCAGGGGAATTGTGCAGATTTCTGCGACGCCTGTATTTCTATTATGGAATAAATAGCAATGCTATATGGGATTTAGACGGCGTGCCCCAAGTAATCTGGCGTCATGGCTCCCGATGAATCGCGGCAGGTTTCAGCAATTTGTTTTGATGCCCTCGGCACACTGCTTGATCCTGCGCATTCATTTGCGCATTTGGAATCCGCCTTTCCGTCACGCGGCACCGAAATTGGAAACCTGTGGCGGTCAAAACAAATTGATTACTCTCGACTTCGCAGTATGAGTGGCAAATATGCAGATTTTGATCAGATCACCTCTGACGCTCTCGTGGCAACATTCGCCCACTTGGCCATACCGATCAAAAAATCTGACATTGATGCAGCAATGGATGCTTATCAGAATTGCGCAATGTTTCCTGATGCAGCAAAACTCCTTGAAAGTCTGCACCAACCGTGGGCCGTTGTGACAAATGGAAATCGCAAATGGATTGGCCCCATGCTGACCTGCGCTGGAGTTGAGGTCAGCGACTCTCATCTATTCACCTCGGATCAAGTCAGGACTTTCAAAATCAACGCACCCCTTTATCAGCTGGGATGGGAATGGGCTCAGGGCGCGAGCAGATCAGCAATCTCTCAAGAAGAGGTTCTATTTGTTTCCGCCAACCAGTGGGATGCAATAGGCGCAACGTGGTTTGGCTTCACTGCCTGTTGGGTGAACCGAATAGGCCAGAGTCCCGAGCAATTGGGCGTGCGACCCAAATTTGAAATTCGATCACTGGATGAATTGGTTGCTATGGATATCGTGTCCACATGATTCAAGCCCTTGTCGCAGGCCTGACCATTGGTATTGGTTCTGGGGCAGCCCCTGGTCCTCTCATGGGTCTCGCTGTCACAACGACCATGCGTTCGGGACTCGCGGCTGGGATGCGAATTGCCATTGCACCGCTTTTTTCTGATGCAATCATCATTGGGCTCTCACTCACCCTCGTGGCCCAATTGCCCAGTGTGGGTATCCAAATACTCGGAGTCATTGGCGCTATCGTTGTTGCCTTTTTCGGGGTTGAGACTCTCCTGTCAGCACGAAAGGCACTACCTCCTGCGTCTGCGGATGAAGTAATTCACCGCAAGCACCTCGATCGCTACCCCGTGTTGCTTCAAGGCGCTCTCATTAACCTGCTCAACCCTGCGCCATGGATCTTTTGGGTCACCGCAGGGTCAACCCTGTTGGTCAACTTCTGGCGTGAAAACCCAGCGAGCGCC
>JBDQMZ010000085.1:0-3334 GCA_040261955.1 Candidatus Nanopelagicales bacterium | reverse complement strand
CAATTGATCCCGCTCAATGGTCAGTGAGATCGATCGGTGTGATGGTGCACCAGGTGCCAACCATCGCTCTCTTTGCGAAAGATGTTGGTCGCTCGATGTTCGAGGTTGACATGTTCACCATCGATAACATGGTTAAGGCCATGTTCAATGCAAACGCTGTAACCAATATCGCCACCATCGACCATATGAACATTTGAAACCTCGATGGCACCTTGCAAATTCATTGTGGCAGAGGCTGTGAAAGCGTCCTCCACTGCGGCCCGCCCCGTTACAAAACCGCCAAAGGGTCCGCCGTAGGTCACGTCATCGGAGCTTGACCACACCGCCAAAATGGGATCGGCATCTCCCGACAGCATCACGTTTAATGCGGCATACAGTTCATCGTGCGCGGCAACTAATGAGTCGGACATGGACACTCCTTGTTAAGGCGACGCAGTCGCACCGCAACCAACATTCAACCACCTCAACTGCCAATGAGACCTAATTTAGACTTATTCAAAACATTGACAGAGTCCAAATGAGTGGGTATTGTGATCGCGTGCCATCAGACGAGATGCAGTCGGACGAGATCTTGCGCGGTCATGGTGTTCAGGTCACCGCCCAGCGGATCGCTGTGATTAATGCGGTCACCGCAAACAAGCACATCAGCGCAGACGCAGTCGCATCAGCGGTTCGCACCGATATCGGCTCAATTTCACGTCAGTCGGTCTATGACACGTTAACACTCCTAGCTAACGCTGGGCTGATTCGCAAAATTCAACCGATCGGCTCCCCCGCGCTTTTTGAGCGCGAATTGGACGATAACCATCACCACATTATTTGTCGGGATTGCGGCCACATTGCCGATGTCGAATGCGCAGTGGGAAGTGCACCTTGCCTGACGGCCTCGAGCGATCACGGTTTTGAAATCGATGAAGCAGACGTCGCCTACCTGGGGCGCTGCCCAAACTGCCAAAAAGCATCAAGAAATTAAATCAACACCACATATATATAGGAGAGAAAATGACAACAGAAGCAAAGTGCCCCGTCACCGGTGGCGGTACCTGGCAACCCATTGCGGGAACCACCAACCACGACTGGTGGCCCAACCAGCTCAACCTCAAACTCTTGCAGGTGAACCCACCATCAGCCGATCCCATGGGCGAGTACTTCGACTACGCCGAGGCCTGCAACTCATTGGATCTCAACGAGCTCAAGGCCGACCTCACTGCACTCATGACCGATTCACAGGAATGGTGGCCAGCTGACTACGGCCACTACGGCCCATTCTTCATTCGTATGGCTTGGCACAGTGCCGGCACCTACCGCACAACCGACGGTCGCGGCGGCGGCGGCGCGGGCATGCAGCGCTTCGCTCCCCTGAACAGCTGGCCAGACAACGTCAACCTGGACAAGGCACGTCGCCTTCTCTGGCCGATCAAGCAAAAGTACGGCCAAAAGATTTCTTGGGCAGATCTCTTCCTGCTCACCGGCAACGTTGCCATGGAATCAATGGGCCTGAAAATGTTCGGGTTCGCTGGCGGCCGTGTTGATGCCTGGGAGCCAGATGACGTCACCTACTGGGGCTCAGAAGAAGTCTGGTTGGAAGACGGCCGTTACACGGGTGATCGCGAACTAGAAAACCCACTGGCCGCAGTGCAAATGGGACTTATTTATGTCAACCCCGAAGGCCCCAATGGCAACCCTGACCCTCTCGCTTCGGCTCGCGATATTCGTGAAACTTTCGCCCGCATGGCCATGAACGATGAAGAAACAGTGGCACTTGTTGCAGGCGGCCATACATTTGGCAAGACACACGGAGCAGGAGATCCTGACAAGTACGTTGGTCCTGAGCCAGAAGGTGCTCCAATTGAGCAAATGGGTCTCGGCTGGAAGAACAGCTTCGGCACAGGCAATGCCGAGTACACGATTTCCAGTGGCCTCGAAGGCGCATGGACTCCAACGCCAATTACTTGGGACAACAGCTACTTTGAAACGCTGTTCAAGTACGAATGGCAACTGGTCAAGAGCCCTGCCGGTGCCCAGCAATGGATCCCAACAGACCCAGCGGCAGCCGAAACCGTGCCCGATGCCCATGTCGCGGGCAAGACACATGCACCCATGATGTCCACCGCCGATTTGGCTCTACGCATGGATCCAATCTACGAACCAATCTCTCGCAGGTTCTATGAAAACCCCGCTGAATTCGCCGATGCATTTGCTCGCGCCTGGTTTAAGTTGTTGCACCGCGATATGGGTCCACGCAGCCGCTACCTCGGCCCTGATGTGCCAGCCGAAGTCCTAATCTGGCAAGACCCTGTGCCTGCCCTGGATCATCCCGTGGTTGATGCTGCAGACATTGATGCGCTGAAGGCGAAGCTTCTGGCTTCAGGTCTTTCGGTCACTGAACTCGTTGCAACCGCATGGGCGTCTGCATCCACATTCCGTGGAACAGACAAGCGAGGTGGCGCCAATGGTGCACGCATTCGCTTTGCACCACAAACCTCATGGGAAGCCAATGATCCAGATCAACTGGCCAAGGCGCTCAAGGCAATTGAGGCGATTCAGCAGGAATTCAATGCTTCTGCCACAGGTGGCAAGAAGGTCTCAATCGCAGACCTGATTGTTCTCGGTGGCAACGCGGCAATTGAGCAGGCAGCGAAAGATGCAGGCCTGAGCATCTCCGTTCCGTTCACACCAGGTCGCACGGATGCCCTCGAAGACCAAACGGATGCTGCCTCGTTCGAGGTCCTCGAGCCAAAGGCTGATGGGTTCCGCAACTACAAGAGCAAGGGTCTCCGCGCTCCTGCTGAGGCATTGCTCCTTGAAAAGGCAAGCCTGCTCAACCTGACCGCTCCAGAAATGACGGTCTTGGTTGGCGGCATGCGGGCACTCAATGCAAATAGCAAGCAATCCCCACTCGGAGTTCTGACCAATAGGCCAGGAATGCTCACCAATGATTTCTTTGTCAACCTGGTTGACATGAGCACAACGTGGGAGCCAACAGATGACACTGAAGAGTTGTTTGAAGGCCGGGATCGCGCAACCGGCGAACTCAAGTGGACGGGCACGCGAGTCGATTTAGCATTTGGTTCGAACTCACAACTGCGCGCACTCTCTGAGGTTTACGCCTCAGATGATGCACAGGAAAAGTTCGCAAACGACTTCGTTTCCGCGTGGAACAAGGTCATGAATGCGGATCGATTTGATCTCAAGAAATAGTTAATTCAATTGGTTAAGGCCCGAGGTGCACATGCGCCTCGGGCCTTAACCTTTGTGCACAAACTCTATTTTGGGATCTCAGCGATTCTCGCGCGAGCCATATCCTGCAGTAGTTTTTTATTAACTTTCCAAT
>JBDQMZ010000084.1:0-6878 GCA_040261955.1 Candidatus Nanopelagicales bacterium | reverse complement strand
GCGCAACACCTACTGCAGTCGGCCGGGTGGACACTAACGGGGGCGGAGCGGACCGTGGCCATGGAGAGCCCTGCTCAGGAGCGAAACGAAATCCAATTTCTGGTGTCCCTGAACGAATCGCTGTAACTCAAATCTGGACATGTGAATGCCGGCGAATCCCCCGCGCCCGCCGGCGCCCCAACTATCACACGTTTCAGTGGGGTTGCACAGGGTTTGAAAGTCCCCAATTCGGGGGACATAAGGGCGAGTTGGGGCTGCGCGTCAGTCAGTTTCTAGGAAAAATCAGATTCCAGGAAACCATCGTCCCTGGCCGCCGCGTAGAGTTCCGTTCGCGTGCGTGCCTCACGCCCTAAATGCGCGTATTTGGCACGAACACGATCGAGATATTCTTTTGCCGTGTGCGGGGAAATCTCCATTCTTCGGGCAACAGCATTGAGAGTCAGACCCGTGGCATAAAGCTTGAGCGCGTCTGTTTCACGTGGACTCAGTTCGGGCTTTTCTCGCGCGGAATTTAGAATCGCAGCCAAATCCACAGAGAGGTAGATCTCACCTTCAATTGCTGTAGCTAGCGCTTCTGTCAAATCTGAATAGCTCACTCGCTTGGGAACAAAACCCAAAGCTCCTTTAAGGATGCCACTCCTTATGGCATGCGCATCATCGTTGGCGCTCATGAGCAAGGTTGGAATTCCTGCATTCGTCAAGAGTTCTACATTCCGATCAACAGGATCTGAATTCGGGCCGAGATCAATGTCGAGCAATGCTATTTCTGGTTGCGCATTTATGGCTTCGGTGACTACGCCGCCGGAATAGACCACATCAAATGAAGGTTTTGTTTGGCTATTCGCAATCAACAACGCCGCCAAACCTTCGCGAACTAATTCGTGGTCATCGACTATCCCGATTTTCATCCCGTTTGCCCCCTACTCCCCTCACTGCCTGTGTGGATTGTGCAGGCCAAGGTTCTGAAGGTCCGAGTCTAGGTAATGGTTCATGCGCCCGCTCAGTTATGGAGAAACTAATTCGGGGCTCGCCGCCTGCCACATGTAGACCCTTGAGCCATCAGCCTCTTGAAAGAACTCACTCAATCGTGTCGAATGCGGTTGCGAATGTATGACACTCGTGTCGAAATTGGAATTTACATCTATGTGCACAACGAGATCGATCACCAGATCGGGACTAACACGTTCAAACGTACATCTAGCAGAATCTGCCATGTCCATCTGTTGAAGTATCCGAGCACAATAGAGGCCTAGTTCCAACTGATCTTCGCAATTCCAGAGAGGCGCATCGGAATGAATAACCAGAACCACTTCGTTATGGAACGCGTCGGTCGCAACACGCTTTAGCAGACTATCTTCAGCTACATGACTTACAAGAATATTTCGCAAGTATGAATCGATCACGGCGCACTTATGCCTACAGGCCTCCGATTGAAAATTGATTTCGCCGTGAGCAATGCATTCCAGAAACTCCAATGACTCGAGAATCTCGGGTGTGGAAAATTTTTGGAGAGACTTGGCGGTTCCCAACTCAGCAATATCGGATTGTATCTGCGATTGTGTGGTCGAAAGAATTGCTCTTTCCCTTGTGCGTCCAACACTGCGCAAAGAGCGACCGAGGACTGCACCAGCAATGATCAAGCCGAAACCAGGAGCAATCAATTCTCCAGGGAAACCCCCCTGAAAGAGAAGCCACGAGGCCGCCACCACTATCCATGCCCACCAAGGGCCTGCAGCCGAAACGATAAAGAACAGAGCGGCAATACCTTCAGAGGTCCAATCACCCCATGGTGCGCTCACCCCAATATCCTGAGCCTGATCTTCCAGCCAATAGATCACCGGCGCTACCACCGCAACTGAAATAACGACGTACCAAGGAATAGATCCATAGAGACTCGTAATGGCAATTGCAACCGCGAGCATCAAGATCATGATCATGGCGAGACTATTGATGAAGTTGTTATCGTACTGCGTCCAGGTGAGAATAAAATTGACCACTGTGTAGGTGATTCCACCAGCTACAACGGGAATTACAAAAATACTGGTTGGGGTCTTGTTCGTTGCCATAAGACCGCTCCACCAGTGAATTCCGTCCTTGAATTCAATTGTCACCTCAGTTCCTGAGCCAACCGTTGATGAAATGACCGTGTGCACATTCACAGCCTGCAGGTCTCGACTGAGAATGTGGCTTAACCCAAAACCCTTGTGGCCATTGTTGGCCTCTCGCAAGCTACCTGCTTGATCAAACCCAATGCCATTGTCCTTGATAACGACTTTGAACTTGGACGTGCTAACTCGCATGAAATCAATTGAAATCTCGCTCGCCCGCGAGTGCCGTAATGCGTTAATTAGGACCTCCCGCAGCGCCGCAATGATTTGGTCATGGATCGACTCAGGGACCACTCCGCCAACATTGCCTTTGATATCTACCACCATGCCGCGAGCCGCACATTCTTGGAGTAAATCGCCGAGTTGATCCAGTAACCCGATCAGTTGTGGCCGGTCTGACACTTTTTGCTCGGAGATGAGTGATCGCAGAACAGACGCCGATTCTGCCGCTTTCTCCTGCACGTTCTGAGTCGAAATTTCCGATGAGGCAAGGCCGCCTCGCGCAATCGCCGTTAGCGTGTTCAGAACAGACTCGTGGATTAATGCCCTTCGTTTGGCGAGTGCCTCATTTGCTTCACGGGTCTCACGTGCGCGTAATTGAGTTAGCACGGTCTCCTGAAGTGCGTTGTCAGCCGCTCTCGCTCGACGCATAAGGCCCAATTGAGAGCTTGCCGCTGCAACACCAATCGCCATTGCGTAAAGCGGATACAAGATCGCGGAATTCACGGAGATTTCATTGGTGAGGTTGAGACCGAGGAATATAAAGATGAAAGCTTCGGAGAGCACCACACCCGCTACCCACCACCACTGGCGCGGCTCTTGTATCAAAATTCCAGCCATGCCCGCCGCTAGGTTGAAAAGTGCGGCCGACACCAACCATTCATTGGCATCGGGAGCAATCGAGTTCATCGAAATTGCAACGGCTGAGGCGATTAATGCAACGACATTGGTAATTATGAATGCGTGCCTGACACGTGAAAGAGACCCGAGCCCGATGCGAGAAGGAATAAGACCAACGACAAGAACTATCCATGTCACCCAAACAAGCGCAATCAGCGCATCCTCATGGAGAGCGCCTTGCCGACCGGGCCACAAATTCGGGTCACTCCCGAGCCAGAGGCCCTGCCAGATAAGTCCAAATAGAAGTAGGCCTCTGCGCGTAAGGACTTCGGCGGACGGCACTCCAGTGGACATGTCGAGTAGCCTGACACACTCGGACAAGGAATTCCATCGCGGCAGGTCGTGGGTGATGGCAGTACCTGACACGAACTAGAGTCTGAAAGGGGTACTTGATGGATTCACAATCGGATCGCGATTCGCATTCGAATATGGATCCGTCGCATGTGCATCTACCTCAGCCGCATCTACCTCAGCCACATCTGCCTCAAGCACACGTTCCCGGTGAACATCTTGCCCATACGAATAGGGATATTCACGTCAATGCCCTTGGAATTGGTTTGGCCACGGGTGCGTACGGCCTGTCATTTGGAGCAATATCTATTGCCAGTGGATTGAGCATTGCTCAAACACAAGCTCTTTCACTCTTTATGTTCACCGGTGCGTCGCAGTTCGCGCTGGTCGGTGTCATTGGTGCCGGCGGTGGCGCATTTGTTGCCATCGCCACTGCCCTTCTTTTGGGAGCCCGAAATTCACTCTATGCACTCTCTTTGTCACCCAGACTCGATTTACGCCGTCGCGCCATCCCTGCAGCAGCACTCCTCACAATTGATGAGTCGACCGGCATGACCATGCGGTACTCGGCAAACGTACAAGATCGACGGCGAGCATTTTTTGCAACGGGACTCAGTGTTTATGTGCTGTGGAATATTGGCACGGCACTAGGAGCCGTTGGAGCATCAACGCTCTCAGATCCGGGAATGCTTGGGCTCGACGCAGCGATACCGGCAGGATTTCTCGCCCTCCTCTGGCCCCGACTCACGTCCAATTCACGCACTGAGAACCAGAAGATGTGGACCCTTGCAATCGTGAGCGCACTGGTCGCATTTTTGCTCATTCCCGTGTTGCGACCCGGTCTGCCCGTTTTATGCAGCGCTCTCGTTGCCGTAGCAGCAAGTCTTATCTGGGGGCGGAGCAATACGTCTGGGCACCTCAATGGAAGGGGCCAATAGCCATGTGGCCAATCGTGCTGATCGCTTCTTTGGGCACATACCTCGAAAAATTACTGGGGTATGTACTCCCCCACAGCATGCTGGAACGGGAATCAGTTCGGCGCATGACCGGCCTGCTTCCTGTTTCACTCCTGGCCGCACTCGTGGCCGTTGAAACATTTGCCGATGGATCCAGCGTTACGGTAGACGCTCGGTTGCTCGGATTATTTGTCGCGTTTATCGCCCTTGTCTTCAGGGCGCCTTTCTTACTCGTGGTGATCCTCGCAGCACTGTCTACCGGCCTCGCTCGATGGTTTGGGTTGCTGGCCTGATGCCCGAGCCTCAATTTCAAAAACCAATCTTTCGCAATATCTGGAAGAGCGATGGCGAAGGCACGGTTGCTGAACAAGTGCGCTATTTGCGCATCGGACATCGGGGCCTCGTCCGTCTTACGCTATTGATTCTCTTGACACTAAATCTCATAGGCGTCGCTGCTATCTCTATTGTTTATCTCACTACTTCGGGTGACCTTGCAGCCTCAATTTTTTTGGGGTTTGGCATCGCGACTTATGCGGTTCTAGTCTTTCGCGGGTGGATGCTCGGAACATATGTCAATGACGCGGGCTGCAAAGTCATTCGACTCCTGACTACCCGAGCCACCCCATGGAGTGACGTCGCCCAAATTGAAGAATCTTTTAGCCACCCGTACGGGCTCCCTCTAGGGTTGCGCACACCACACCTTGCGTTGCGCACCCACAGTCTCAAGACTGTAAAGACACATTTATTCATTGGAAGCATTGACGGAATCTTCACGGAAGAGAACTATCAAATGAAAAAATCACTCTTACAGCGATGGCTCGATTCGAAATAGTTTCTCCGCCGTTCGCATTGAGCTGCGGGCCCTTTTTCGATCGCGACAATCTTCATAGGCCATTGCGATGAGATACCAATCGCGCCAATTCGTGGAATCATTCAAATGGCTCAAAGTTAAGAAGTACGCGTCCGCTGCATCTTGATTCACCCTGCCCGAAGGGTCTCGAACAAAGTCCCGCTCTGGTAACCCTCCTTCGAGAGCCAGCTGCCGACCCATACTCTGCATGACCATTCCAAATTTCAACTCCCTCAGAACCAAAAGGCACCCGAGGACCGGAATGATCACAATGGCCCCTGCAAGGAGCTGAACAGTTAAATCCCCGGATTGGAACACTGCCCATGCGCGCCAGATGGCAAATCCCGCATAGGTGAAGCAAGCCAGCGAAAGGAGAACTACCCAAAATTTAACGTTGCGCAGCAGGCGCATGTCAACGCCCAAGAAGCAGAGGTGCCAGTCCCACTGTCAGACCTGATAGGTGATCAATTTCCTTGATCGCCAAAAGCACTCCTGGCATGAAGGATTCACGAGCCATAGAGTCATGTCGAATTGTCAAAGTCTCGCCGACTCCACCCAGAATTACTTCTTGGTGCGCCATCAAGCCGCGAACGCGAAGTGAATGAACGGGTATTCCGTCGACGAATACACCCCGGGCCTGCATGGATTCCTCAAGGGTTGCATCTGGCGACGGAGCAAGATGTTCTCGAGCCTTGGCAACCTTGGCAGCAGTGTGCATCGATGTGCCAGACGGCGCATCAAGTTTCTCGGGGTGGTGTAACTCAACAATCTCTACAGACTCAAAGTATGGGGCGGCCATTGCGGCAAATTCGGTCATGAGTACAGCGCCAACGCTAAAGTTTGGGGCGATGAGAACTTTGACACTATTGCGTTGGGCAAGCCACAGTTCCACTTCAGCCATGCGCTCAGTGGTGAAGCCAGAAGTCCCGACCACAACGTCAATGCCGGACTTGATGCAAAATGCAATGTTGTCCATCACCACATCGGGACTCGTGAAGTCAACAACTACCTGAACCCGCTGCTGGGTCAACTGATCAAGGGAGTCACCCAGGTCCAGTTCGGCGACCAATTCACATTCAGAGTCAGCTGTGACCGCCTCGCAGACGGTTTTGCCCATGCGTCCACGTGCGCCAATAACTCCGACCCTAATGGGAGGAGTACTTGGAGACCGCGACATCAATTCACACTCCTGCGTTGATGGTTGAATATCCTGGACGATTTTCAATGGAATCGTAAGGCCCAATCACGCTTAAGGCTAGTGGATTCGACAGCAGTTCACTGGACAGACTGTTAATGTCATCAGCCGTCACAGCGTCGACTTTTTCTAATACCTCCGGCATGGAAAGCAATGGATCGGCGTAAAGCTCGCCTTTCCCGATTCGACTCATGCGTGAACTCGTGTCTTCCTGACCAAGGACAGTACTGCCTTTGACCTGACCCTTGCCGCGAGTCAATTCAAGCTCGCTTACGCCATCGCGGAAGAAACTTTGAAGTTCTTCATGGCAAACGTCAAGCACGCTGTCTAACTTGCTGGGGAGGCAGCCCGCGTAAATACCGAAGATCCCGCTATCCCTGAATCCTTGTGAATAGGCGTAGACGGAATAAGCAAGGCCACGCCTTTCTCGCACTGATTGGAAGAGTCGGCTGCTCATGCCTCCACCCAATATGGTGGACAACACCGCAGCAGTGAATCGGCGCTCATCGCCTCTGACCAGACCCGGCCCACCCATGACTACATGAGCCTGTTCGGTTGGACGGTTGTCAATTTTGGAT
>JBDQMZ010000083.1:0-7892 GCA_040261955.1 Candidatus Nanopelagicales bacterium | reverse complement strand
GAATATTTACTTACTGATTCTCTTGAGCCTACCAATGAGTGGTATGCAATTGCGAAAATATCAGGTGTTAAGTTAATAGAAGCGTTACGAAAACAATATGGTAGAGATTATGTCGCACTGATGCCAACTAACCTCTATGGGCCACGAGACAATTTCAATCTTGAAACATCACATGTGCTGCCCGCATTCATTCGCAGATTCCATGAAGCAAAAGAGTCTGGTGCCTCCAGCGTGACCGTCTGGGGAACGGGTGCACCCCGCCGCGAGTTTTTGCATGTTGATGATCTCGCTCGGGCCTGTTTGATGTTGCTCGATAAATACGACTCACATGAAACTATTAACGTTGGTTGGGGAAACGACCTTCCCATCAAAGAACTGGCAGAAACCGTCGCTGACGTTGTTGGTTTTCACGGGGACATTGAGTGGGACACAACAAAGCCCGATGGCATGCCCCGCAAACTCCTGGACACCTCACGCATTAACGCACTTGGCTGGGAACCGTCCATTGGTTTGCGTGATGGACTAACAAGCACATACGACTGGTACTTGGAAAACGCTTAAATTCCATGACCGAACCACGACAGGTTTTTCTCCCTGGCAGACAAGCACTAATTGTGCGCCTCACTGCCCAAGCGGGCCAGCGAGCTGCGCTCCTTGACCTGCTCAATACATATGCCGATGGGTTAGCTGAGGAGCCAGGCACCGAAATGTATATGGTGTCAGTTGACCCAGACGATGACGATCTTGTCTGGCTCTATGAAATTTTTCTAGACGAGGATGCTGAAAACGAGCACCGTAAATCACAAGGTTTCGCCGACCTGATGCACGCACTCCCTGCATTCCTTGATGGATCCCCGGCTGTCCTACGCATGCAGCCACTGCGCATGGCGTTGCAGGAGAATGTTTTTACTGAGGATTGGACTTTCTGATAATCCGCGTTTTCACTGCTAGGAAAACGGTGGACGCTCATCTAATTTAATTGAGCGGCGCCCTGCGAAATTCCAAAGTCGGGCAGTGACGTCCTTGTCCTCAGGAGTGATTAGGTTTCCCATCACACGTAGCGCAATTGACATGAGGAATTGCGAGCGCATACCAATGGGCCCGAATGTTGGCAACAGTTTTGGCACCGTGATCAACCCCGCAAGTCTGCGGGCGATTGAGAATGCAGTCCCGTAATGCGTCAGCAGTTGCTGAGGCCACACGTTCGTGTAATCCATTCCCGGATTAACAATCGTGTTTGCAAACATATTGGCTGCTAGATGTCCTGTTTCCAGGCCATAGTCAATTCCCTCACCGTTGAGTGGGTTTACGCAGCCGGCGGCATCGCCGATCAATACCCAGTTGGCTCCCGCAACATTGCTCACGGCGCCACCCATGGGTAACAACGCTGACCAGGGTGCACGAACATCACCTTCAAATTCCCAGGTCTCGCGCTGTTGATCCGCGTAATGCGTCAGGAGACCTCGCAGGTTCACATCAGCGGGGCGCTTATTGGTGGCGAGTGTGCCAACCCCCACGTTAACTTCGCCATCGCCCAACGGGAAAACCCAGCCATAACCGGAGAGCAGTTCGTTGTGCTCGCCACGCAATTCGAGGTGACTGGAAATCCATGGGTCATCACTGCGGTGTGACTTGATGTAACCCCGAGCAGCGACTCCGTAGGCTGTTGATCTGTGCCACGTGCGACCTAGTGCGCGACCAAGTTGTGATTTCGCGCCGTCAGCAACGATCAAACGTTTGCAGGAAATCGTTGTGCCATCAGCAAAAAGAACACCAGAAACTTTGTTGCCCTCCATGACAACGTCCTTGGCGCGCATTCCTTCAAGCACGCGAGCACCACTGTCGATTGCAACTTGTCGGATTGCGGCATCGAGCTCAAGCCGTGGCGCAGCGCCACCATAATTCGGCAGATTTCCGCCGGGCCATGGCAAATAGAGTTCTTGGCCAAAGCCAGCCGCGCGCAGCCCTTTGTTGCGCGCTCGGCCTTCGAGCCATGGTGAAAGTCCGAGACCATCCAATTCAGCGATTGCACGAGGAGTCAGTCCATCACCGCAGGGCTTGTCACGGGGGAAGGATTCGGCATCAACGAGCAAGGCATCGAGACCATTGCGGGCGCACCAAGCTGCCGCTGACGATCCAGCCGGTCCAGCGCCGACGACCAACACGTCGGTCATGATGTTTTCTGCCACGGCACCATTCTGCCGCTGATCACGCCTTGTGCAATCGCGGCGCCGAGGACAATGAGCAGACCGCCTACAGGTTGGTTCCATGTGATGTGTTCATTCAGAAGCAGCGCGCCAACGATGATGGCAACCAATGGGGTCAGATAGGTCACCGTGCTGGCCGTTGTTGCATCAGAAGCGATCACAACTTTGAAGTTCAAGACATAAGCCAGACCGCTGCCCAAGATCCCAAGTGCGGCAACCCCAAGCATTGGACCCCATTGGAATTGTGCGTTGGTCACTCCCGTGATGGCAGAAATAGGTGCTGTAACCACGAGACCCCAAATCATCATGCCCATGGCCAAGGAAACCGGCTTGAGGGGTTCACGAGCAGTTGGTCCCGTTAAGTACCTGCGGACAAATGGAAATGCAATGCCGTAACACGAGATTGCGGTGATGAGCGCAAGGATGCCAATGACGTCGTTATTGCCCCCCATATGCCATACGCCCACTACAACAAGGACACCGAGGAAACCAATGCCCAGTCCTACAATTCGCTGACGCGTTGGTTTTTCTTCGGGAAAAGCGATCAAAATCGCTATCAGTGTCATCAAAGGTGTTGCTCCGTTGATCACACCCGCAAGAGCTGAGGAGACTCGTGTTTCACCGAAACCAAAGAGCATCCATGGAATAGATACCCACAGCAAGGATGCAACGAAAAGGTATTTCCATGACCATTTGGGTGGTAGCGGAGTCTTGGTAATCAGACTCAGGATTATCAATGTCACTGCACCAAAGGCGATGCGGCTCAAGGCCACACCCACCGGGGTGAACATCTCTAATCCAATTTTTATGAAGTAAAAGGAGAAACCCCAGATCAATGCGAGCACTAAATAGGACGGGAGCCAACTGCGCCAGTGTGACGAGTTCACAGTCAATCCATGTCCTTTGTTTAAGCGCCACGATTTGGCACCGTGAGGATTGCCAAGGCTATCGGTGCAGGTTGATGATGAGGGCAGATGCTCCTTTGCGCAATATTGCACGCATGCAATATTGGCCGGTTCACCCTCCACATTTCGGGGACCGTACTACGGTGCGCATGTGACCCCGGAGGACTCGGTACTAGCCGCATGTGATGCTGCATTGGCTGACGGAGATGTTGTCACTGATCCTGATCGGCTTCCCAGTTACCAGCGTGACCGATCAACGGGAACTAACGCCGGTCAACCCATTGGCGTGGTTTTCCCACGAACAACCGAACAAGTCGCTGCGGTGATGAAGGCTGCGCATGAACACCGGGTCCCAGTCGTTCCGCGCGGTGCGGGATCTGGACTCTCGGGCGGCAGCAATGCAACTGATGGATCGTTGATTCTGTGCGTGGAAAAAATGCGCGAAGTTCTGTTGGTTGATGAAATCAATGGTTACGTGGAAACGCAGCCGGGAATTTTTAACACCGAATTGCGAGAACATGTTGCCAAACATGGACTTTGGTATGCCCCTGATCCAGCTAGTAAGGACTTCTGCTCCATCGGTGGCAATGTCAATACCAACGCCGGTGGCCTGTGCTGCGTGAAATACGGCGTGACCCGTGACGCGGTTCTCGGACTTGAGGTTGTCCTCGCTGATGGTCGCATCACTCAATTGGGTCGTCGAACTATTAAAGGTGTTGCAGGTTACGACCTCACCGCAATGATGGTGGGCAGTGAAGGCACACTGGGAATTGTTACCAAGGCACGGCTTCGGCTGCGTCCGATTCCGACTCCAGCAGCAACAGCAGTGGCAGTTTTTGCGGGTATCGCTGAGGCGGGACAAGCGGCCGCCGACATCATGCGGGTGCTCACCCCGAGCATGCTCGAAGTCATGGACCGCGTATCAATTACAGCCGTGGAGCAATGGCGACCCATGGGTCTCGACACCACTGCCGAGGCGATTTTGTTGGCTCAGGTTGACACCCCTGGAGATGCAGGGCGCAAAGAAGTCGAATCATTACTCGAAATGTGCTCCCGAGCAGGCGCGGTTGAGGTGTATCAATCCGAGGATCCCGCCGAAGCAGAGATGCTCTTGGGCGCTCGTCGCATGATTATCCCGGCCCTCGAGGCCCAAGGTGACTGGTTGCTAGACGACGTCGCGGTACCGCGATCTAAATTAGCCCGCGCCATGCGTGAATTTGCTGAGATCGGGCAGCGCAATGACGTACTCATTGCAACATTCGGTCATGCGGGCGACGGAAACCTGCATCCGACAATTGTCACTCCCCGTGGTGATTCAGCTGCCGCCGAACGGGCCATGAAAGCGTTCACGGAGATCCTTGATGTCAGTCTCGCCTGCGGCGGCACGGTCACGGGAGAGCACGGGGTTGGTTCCCTCAAACAGCATGAACTGTTCAGGGAGCTCGACGAGCCCGCGCGGGATTTGCACGTTCGCATTAAAGAGGCCTGGGATCCCCTCGGTATTCTCAACCCAGGGAAATCCCTACCGCGCTGGTGATGGGTGAGCATGATTCACCAAGGCGAGGTCAAACAATGCATACCCCCTAGGGTATACTTTTCAAATCTTGTAAGCAGTAATTAAGGAGTGAATATGTGCAGTCCCGCCCCCTGTAATGCGTGCGGCAAAGTCACCTGGACCGGATGCGGTGAACACGCCAACCAAGTGATGGCCAGCATCCCCGAACCACAACGCTGCACCTGCAACTAATTAGTGCATCGCTAAGTAATACTTGCCCACATGATGGGTGATCCAGGGCCATGTCCCGCATGTGAACAAAATGACCTCGAACGACGCGGTGGCAAGGATTTTTGCACTAAGTGCTACTACATCCAGCCATGCTGCGATGGAGGAATATGTGAGTAACCGAGGACAGATTCTCGTGTACGGCGCCGATTGGTGTGGCGACTGCCTGCGAACCAAAACTCAGCTCACCGACCTTGGCGTTGATTTTGATTACCTCGACACCAGTACAAATGTTGCGATGCGAGAAAAGGCCATTGAAATTAGCGGCAAACCTTCAATTCCTGTCGTGGTTTTCCCTGACGCAACCTATTTTGTTGAGCCAACAAATGCTGAAGTTGAAACCAAGTTACGTTCCCTGCAATTGATTAATTAATCCACATGTGATTGAGTCTCATCATGCGTTTCGCAAGAATCAAACTCCTGTCAATTTTTACAATCCTTCTTCTCGGGATTGGTTTCACACCTGCATCTGCTGGTGACACCGATCTCATGAGCGGCGGAAAACCTCCGGGTGGGTGGACCGTTGCACCCGAGGTCTATTTCGAAATGTTTGGTTCCCTCGGCACCAATTCACCACAAGGCACCGTTGTTTCCGATTCAGGGTTTCGTCCCTACCCGCATGGTTTTCCCATTCCTAACTGGGGTGATAGAGAAAGTTTCATCGAATCCCAACTGATCTATGGCACACCCAGTCGCCTGTCACTGCCAAGCCTTCAATCCGGCAAAGTTCAGCCACCGGCAACACTCAACTCATTGAGTCTGCGTCGCATGTTCGGTGATGGCGTGTGCCGAGATGCCAAAGCTATTGACTCGAAAACAGGATCATGTGAATTAATTTTTGGGGCCGAACTCCTCGCAGACATGATCGAAACCTCTGCTGAGGGCGGGCACTGCTTTGGCATGGCGGTTGTCGCAGCCGCCCTGTATAACGGGCAACTACCCGCCAATCAAGTCGGTGCTTCAGGACTTGGCATTAATGCAGTCAACCGGATGGGACAGCCAGCAGTCCAATCAATTACTCGACTTTATGGAACTCAACTTTTTGACCCCGCAATCAAGAGTGCATTCAAGGCAGACCGAGCGCCTTCAGAAATCGTGCAGACACTCATCGCAGACCTGCAAGGTGGGACGGTCCCCTATGTTCTCTCACTCATCGGAAGCGGTGGTGGACACGCTGTAACACCTTTTGCGGTCTTGGATCGTGGTAACGGTTTGTACGACATTGCGGTCTACGACAACAACTTCCCCATGAGGGCGCGCGCTGTCACCGTTGACACAGTTGCGGAGACATTCACGTACTCATCTTCTTTGAATCCAAGTCCGCCAGGGATTGACTGGAATACGCAAAACGACAGTGTCCTTGGCCTGGCTCCCATTGATCTCACCCTTAAAACTCAAACGTGTCCCGTGTGTCTTGGGCCCGATCAAGGAACACTTGTGGCGCTGACATCCATCAATGAGGACAACGATGGACAAATCGGATTAAGGCTCGTCGGCCAAGATGGTCAACCACTTGATTCAAGTCTTTATTCGGTCAACAGCCCGTTAAATCCCCCGAGCGTGGACCAAGTTTCCCAGCCCATCATCACGGTAAAACCTGGTGTCGAATTCGGTGTTGTATTAGTAGTGGACAAACTCGCCAGTGCGCAGCCGATGGAGATTTACGCTATTTCAAATGGACAGTCGCAATACACACTGATTGATGAGTTGAAAAGCAATAGCATCAACACCTTGGGTGTTGGTAAGGATGGCACAACACTTTTTGAGTCGAGCAAGGTTTCTTCGCCCCGCATTCTTCAACTCTCGGATCAACCAAAGGCAAGTTTTGACGTCAACGGTCATCCACTTCTGCTCCCACCCGAAGTTACCGCTTTCCAGGAATGGGATTACCAGAAAGACAGGGTCGAGTATTCGTCCACAGCGAGAAAGTCTTTGCGTTGGAATATTCAAATTGGTGGGCTCAACAGAAACGGAACGAGTGATTTTGTGGGCCTGAATGTCAAGGTACCTGCTGGTGGAAAACTTGTTGTGGATTATTCCGATGTTTCCGGGTCTTCCCTGCCGCGAGCCTGGGTGCAATCCGCCTCAGGCCAGCGGGTGAATGTCGTGCTGGAAGCAGTAACGGAACAACTCATCGACACCTACCGCGACCAGGTCTTTGCGCCCGTCGGACCGAATTAGGGCAACTAACGACTTAGGTGATTTGCCAGGTATAACCTTCCCTCAACTACTGGGGAAGAGGCCCTCATGACACCTGAAATTTCACGTCGAGAGTTTATCGCTGGAACTGCGGCCGGGGCGGTAGCCGCTGGTGTGACCGCAGGAGCAGGCAGCGCAGTGGGTGCACCTCCCACGCCGACGCGGCAAGGCAAAGCACGCGCGGGTGCTCCCAATGTCATTCTCATTTTGGTGGACGAAATGCGATTCCCTATGACATTCCCTGCTGGTGTTAGGACTCCCGAACAATTCCTGGAGAAGTTCATGCCGAACCTCGGCAAACTCTGGAAGCGTGGAGTGAAGTTCAGCAACCACTACACCGCGGGCACCGCGTGTAGTCCTGCGCGTGCGTGCCTTGTCACAGGTCTCTACCCGCATCAGAACTGGTGCCTGCAAACCCGCAAAGGCAACCTCCCGGGTTCCAATGGTCCCAATGCCCCTGCCCTGCAACGGGATTTCCCCACCTACGGAAAGCTTATGCGTCAGGCGGGCTACCGAACGCCGTATGTTGGCAAGTGGCATTTGTCCAATGCCCCGGGCGCCGACACTGATCCCAAGGCTCCCTACTACCTGAGTCAATACGGGTTCGAGGGTTTGACCATGCCTGATCCGATTGGCACCAATGGTCAAGGAACCTATGACGATGGCAACATTGCCAACCAAGCAATCACCTGGCTTGAGGGGCAAAAGAAGGAAGCCGATCCGTTTTGCCTCACGGTTAGTTTTGTTAACCCGCACGACAAGGAATTCTTTTGGAGTGGGACCGAGGCAGACCTTTAT
>JBDQMZ010000082.1:0-16486 GCA_040261955.1 Candidatus Nanopelagicales bacterium | reverse complement strand
TTCTTGCCGCGAACGGTTCCGCCGAGTTCCTTGGTGACCAAATCAACCGTGTGTGAGCGTCGTCGCAGGTTAATTTGATCGACTTCGCGCAAGAATGTGAGTGCTTCTTCAGCACCTAACTCACCGGCGCGCGCCATGAACGCTCGAATATCTTTTGGCAGGCAGCCACCCCCGAACCCAAGGCCGGCGGCCAGGAACCTGTTACCAATTCGAGTGTCGTAACCGATGGCCTCGGCCAGTTGCACGACGTCCGCTCCCGCAGCTTCGCACACTTCAGCCATGGCATTGATGAATGAAATCTTGGTTGCCAAGAAGGAGTTTGCTGCGACTTTGACCAACTCGGCGGTGGGGAAGTCCGTGACAAGAAATGGAATGTCTTTTTCGATCAGTGGTGCGTAGACCTCGCGCAGCGTTGCCTCACCTTCGGGTGAACGCACGCCGATCACAAGGCGATCAGGGTTCAAGGTGTCTTCAACGGCGAAGCCTTCGCGCAAAAATTCAGGATTCCACGCAATGTCAACGCCGGGTGCCGACTGGGATAGTTCATGGGCAATTTGTGTAGCGGTCCCCACGGGAACGGTCGACTTGCCCACCACGAGATCACCAGCTTTGAGGTGCGGTGCAAGTGAGCGCACGGAACCGAAAACTTGACTCATGTCTGCGGCATAGGAACCAGACTGCTGGGGAGTACCCACACAAATAAAGTGAACGTCACCGAACTCGGCCGCTTCTTGGAAAGATGTGGTGAATCTCAGCCGGCCGGCTTTAATGTTGCGCTCGAGGACTTTATCGAGTTCGGGCTCATAAAAAGGCACTTTGCCCGAGTTGAGCAGCTCGACTTTTTCAGGGACCACGTCCAAGCCAATCACGTCAAAACCGAGTTCGGCCATGCAGGCGGCGTGGGTCGCACCGAGGTAACCGGTGCCAATTACTGAGAGTCGGACAGTCATGCTCCCAAGGTTATCGGCTTGGAGCCCTCTCACGGGGCAGGGTCGGGCGCGGCAGAGCCAGGCGCATGAGCGTTGAAGTCCGAGAGGGAACCGCGTGCCCTCGATCTGACCCCCTAAAGTGGCGACCGTGAAACTCAATTCACGCAGGACCTCCCACGTGGACGCCGAGCGAGCCAAGTTTCGATTGCGAAACCGAGATGAACTGCGCTCACTCGTGGCGACCAGCACCGAATCTGAGCAGGTCGTGCAGAGTCTTGAAGTCACCATTGAGCGTGCGAAGCCCCCTCGGGCGGGTTGGGTTGGTGCTCCGGGACTACCGGTGACCTCACTGGCGGCAGAGTGGACCGATTCAGGTTTTCACGGACATTTGACGTTCCCCGAGTCAGTCTCATTGGCTGTGGGCCTGGCCGCCGTGGTGCGCATGTGCACTCCTGTGCCCACTGGACACACACAACCGGATCTGATGTGGGCGCAAGCGGCGCTACCGAATTCGGGGCTCATGGCCGAGACCCTGAGGTCAATTGCGCAGCCTGGAGCCACTGTCGATCAACACCTGCGTGCAACGGATTCCTTGATAATTTCTGAATCTGTCGCTTCCGCGCAATCACAAGAGCCGCTGCCGCACGGCTCGGCTTCAACAATTTCGATTTCACAGTCTCAATGGACCCGAGGGCACCATTGTGTCGATGTGTTCGTTGACCCTCTCGTGCATAGGCCACTTGGTCGACGATCAAATGCTCAGCAGAATGTGGTTGCGGCCACGTCTCTTGAGTTGCCGGAGTACTTGGACACCGCGGCCGTGCGTTCACTGCGTGAAATCACGGGTATCACGGGGTCGGAATTTCTCAGTCCCCAGCAGCGCTCTCAGGTTCAAGCATGTGGTGTTGTGCTTGATGCGCCAGTATCCGAGCACGCGAGTGTCGCGGCGCGTTCAATTCAGTTGCGTCACCACACTGCTCAACCATTTGTTTATGGTTGGCCCAGTGTCACCATGGTGTTGGTCACGAACCGCCCAGAGTTTTTGCACCGGATCGTTGAATTCATGGCCACCCAGACGTACCCGCAGCTTGAGTTAGTGCTGCTCACCCACGGATTTGAACTCGATGACCACATCGCTGCACATCTGGCCGGGCTCAGATTCCCGGCCGTGCATCAGGCAATTCCGCGTGAGGTCAACCTTGGCGAGGCACTCGCAATAGCAACGTCACTTTCGAGTGGCGAACTCGTAACAAAAATTGACGATGACGACTTTTATGGTCCCGAGCATGTGTGGGATCTGGTTGTCGCACGAATGTATTCCGGCGGGAATCTAGTGGGCAAGACGCTGGACAACATCTACATTGCTAGCCAGGATCGAACAGTATTTCGCCCGACCTATGCAGCGGAAAAGTACGCAACATTTGTTGCTGGTGGAACTATTTTGATTTCGCAGGGTGATTTGCGTGAGGTGGGTGGATGGCGGCCTGTTCCCAAGTCTGTTGATCGCGCATTGCTTGATCGAGTCTTGGGTCACGGCGGATTGGTCTACCGCACACATGGGTTGGGTTATATCTATGTGCGCCATGGGGATGCTGACTCCGGTGCGAGTCAGGTAAATACCTCCCAGGTTTCCGATTCTCACTTTGAAACAAAGGTGGAGTCCAGCGTCCAAGGTCTTAACCGTGAGGTTCTGCGCGGATACGGCCTCGATTCATGACCCACCCGACGGTGGCCATCATCATGGCGGTGCTCAATGAGGAGAAGCACATTGCTCAAGCAATTGATCGGCTCCTCGCACAGGACTACCCGGGTCAAACAACCATCGTCATCGCGGTTGGCCCGTCACATGATCGCACGGCAGAAATAGTGAGCGGGATTTCGGCACTACACGCAAACGTCCTGATGGTGGAGAACCCGTCAGGAAGAACGCCCTCGGGTCTCAACGCGGCGATAGCGGCAACTGATGCTGAAGTCATTGTCCGGGTTGATGGCCACGCACTAGTTCCCAACGACTACGTCAGTCAGGGTGTGCAGACCCTTGAGCGCACGGGCGCTGACAATGTTGGGGGAATCATGGCTGCGGAGGGGGAGTCGGCCTATCAACATGCTGTTGCGGCCGCCATGACCTCACGCTTCGGTGTTGGTGGCGCAGCGTTTCACATTGGCGGTGAGGAGGGCCCTGCGTTAACTGTCTACTTGGGTTGTTTCCGGCGCAGTGCCCTGGATCGCGTTGGTGGATTTGATGAAACCATGATCCGTGCGCAAGATTGGGAGATGAACTACCGCATTCGCTCGACCGGGGGCGTTGTGTGGTTCACGCCAACAATGCTGGTGAAATATCGGCCGCGACCCAGTGCAAAAGCACTGGCCAAACAGTATTTCGGTTATGGGACGTGGCGGCGCGAGGTGGCGCGGCGCTATCCCGACACCGTTTCATTGCGCTATCTCGCGGCCCCTGTCATGGTGCTGGGGCTACTGGTCGGGCTCATTTTCTTTGCGTTGGGATTGGCATTGGGCAATCTGCTCCTATTGATTCTGGGGCTAATACCCATTGGGACATACCTGCTTGCCGTGGTGCTTGCAAGCCTGGTTTCAGGTGACCGAAAATCAATTGTGCGGCTACTCGCGGTGTTTCCCACCATGCATATTTCATGGGGATGCGGCTACCTTCTGGGTCGAGCGAGGGCATGACCATGTGGCTTCGCAAGAAGAAACAAAAGTGGGCAATTGTCACTTCAGCTCCCAAAGGTGAAGCTGGAAAGCAGTGGGGTGATTACTGGTTCGCCAGCGATCTTGCTGCGGCCCTCGTGGCAGAGGGTGCACTCGCACGTGTTGTTTCGCGCGCTGGTGCTAACTCACCCGCCCGTGATGAAGACGATGTTGTCCTTGTCCTCAGAGGCTTGCGCAGAGTCGTTCCCAGTAACGCGAGCGCCACGTGGCTCCTGTGGGTGATTTCCCACCCTGAACTTGTTGAGCCGGGTGAAGCGGATCAGTATGCGCGCGCTTTTGCGGCAAGCACCAATTGGCAGGTGGGTGCCGAGTTGGGCACCTTCACTCCGTTACTCCAGGCAACTAATACGGACAGATTTGTACCCGTTGCTCACCCTCAAAGAGAAGGTGTGCTCTTTATTGGTTCCACTCGGGGTGAGTTCCGACCGATAGTGCGCGATGCCCTTGCCCAGAAAATCCCTCTGTCGCTCTACGGAGTTGGCTGGGACGAATTTGTTTCCCAGGAGGCAATAGCTGGGGAGTTCCTGAACAACACCGAATTGCCCGCTGCCTACGGCAACGCCGCGCTGGTGCTCAATGACCACCACAGTGAAATGGCCGAGTCTGGATTTCTGTCGAATCGACTTTTTGATGCAGTGGCAGCGGGTGCGCGAGTGGTAAGTGACCCTGCACTGGGATTGCGTGAGGTATTTGGATCCACCGTCGTTGAATACACCTCACCAGGGGAACTAGCGGCGATTGTCCGCTCACCCGAGGTGTATTTCGATGAAGCGCTCATGGGTGCTGATCGCGAGAGGGTGCGTCGCGAGAACAGCTTCGCGGCACGAGCGCGAACTTTGATGGCTGCTGTGGCGGATCAAAATGGTTGATGTTTCTATCGTTCTCATTGGCTACAACGATGCGCAGCGATTGCCGCGCGCATTGGCCTCGTTGCAGGCTCAATCACTTCACTCCATCGAGATTATTGCCGTTGACGATTGCTCAACAGATAATTCCCTCGAAATTCTGCGCCAAGCGGCCCAAGACGACCCGCGGATACGTGTGGAGCAACTTGCGGTCAACTCCGGCGGCTGCAGCGCTCCCCGGAACAGGGGAATTGAATTAGCGCAGGGCACCTACATCATGTTCTGCGACTCAGACGACGAATTTGATCGCCATGCGTGCAGGAATCTGTTCAACGCAGCAGAGGAAATGCACGCGGATGTTGTGGTCGGTGCGGCCGAACGCATTGTCACCGACAGCGATGGAAAAACCGAGGCAAAAATCTGGTGGCCAGACCTTCATTCAGAGGTTCAAACTGTTGGGAGCTTGGCTGATTTGCCGGAGTTGCTCTACGACACAATTTCAGTGAACAAGATTTACCGCAGAGAACTTTTGATTCAACGCAAAATTGATTTCCCGCAGGGGTTACTTTTTGAAGACCAACTATTTACCCTCAATGTCTATTTGGCCGCAACGTGTATCGGTGTGATCCCAGAGATCGTCTATCGCTGGTATGTGGATCGATCTGCTGCATCTATCACCCAGTCGCGCAAGGAGCTGAGAAATCTCAAGGATCGCATTGAGATAAATCGACGCATGGACCTACTCCTTGTGCACTTGCCTGAAATCGCGTTCCTTAAAAATGTGAAATTTCTCAAGCATGAGGCCTCTCTGTATCTGACCACGATTTTTGAGTCAGATGAGGAATCCGCGAATTCATTGGAACAAGAATTAGCCGCCTACTGCCAAACAATTCCGGCCCAGGCCTATGAGCATGTGCGGCCCGGTTTGCGCGTGGCTCTGTATTACCTGTTGGTGGGCGATCATGTGAACCTGATGTCTGCGCTGCGCTTTGACAAGGGCGGTGGGATCATTGACGTGGTCTTGGGAGGCTCTGCTGGCACGCGGTGGATCCCTGAACGTGAGCAGATGCTGGATCGGCCATCTCAGTGGTGGCTCAACGTCACCGATTTGCATATCTCCTTGATTCCCTTCGCACGGCGTAAGTATCAGCATGTCTTAGAAGCAGATGGCAGCATCAAGACGACTGATTTCCTGGGTGACCTCGGAGATAATCCCAGGGCGCAACTGGTCTTGACCGAGCACAAGACTGGCGCCGTTTTCGCTGTACCCATGAGTGTCGTAAATAGAAGCGAAGGTCGCCTGATGTGGCAAGTCGATTGGAGTAACCCGGAGTTGCTGCAGAAACGCGGGCTCAATTCTGGTGAAAAGGGTGGTGTGTTTGTAGAACTCACCCGAGGCTCGGAGATTAATCGCTGTGACATTGAAGTACCGGACAAGTTACCTGTTGCATCGATGAATATTTCGGCCGTGGCTAGTTTCAGTTGCGCAGATCGAATTCAATTTGATCGTTCGCACCAGGGCGCCATGTTGTGGAACGCGCATGGTTCGAGTCGGTCACCTGGCTCACTCATAAGGAAAGTTCGTCGAAGTCGAGCAGGCAATCCTGCGACCCGGCCACAACCATTTACCGTCCCCACGGGCAGACCTATATTCACCTTTGCGCCACAAAGGATTACTACATTCCCCACTCGCATGGAGCGATTCAACACAGATGCGTGGATCCAGGAATTTGGAGTGGATGCATACCTGTTGATCCCTCAGGAGTCATTCACGCCTGCGCCAGGGCGTGCTAGATATGCCTATCAAACTTATTCCGAATCCCGTCGGAATCAAGCGCTCAGTGCTGCCGACTGGGTGATCACCGATGACCCAGAGTTGTTGGCGCTGCCCAATGCCATTGCCTTTCAAAGGGATCTTGGCGCTGCGCGCTACTTACTCGCGCCCATTGATCAGGATGCAATTGTTACCAGTACAGGCCTCCATGCCCGAGTACGTGAGTTGATCGAGGGGCACCAATTATGACCACGATCGTGTTGTGTGCCAATAACATTCAAGAGTTGGGTGGCGCCCAAAAAGTTGTTCATACTTTGGCACAGGGTTTTTCTGAGCGCGGCCACGAAGTGCATGTTGTTGGTGTCACTCCGGTGGCAGAGCCTCATGATTACCCTGCGAACTACTCCACACACACTTTGATGGACAGCATTTGGCCGATGCGGACCTCGACCAATGCGCAGATACGCGAGCAACTTCGAAGCGCGGCAGTTGCCAAGTTTGAAAAGCTGTTGACATCATTGGAATCGGGCGTGATCATTTCTGCGCAACTCTGGGCACTCGAAATTGCCCTTGATGCCCGATCACAATTCCAGCAGCGACGGTGGCCAGTTATTGGTCAGTATCACGGCTCTTTCGCTGCAGCAGCGGGTGGCCGCGATATTCGCAGGGCACAAAAGTTGTCACCGGCGTGTGAATACTTCACGGTTTTGAGCGATGAAGATAGTGGCGCGTTCGCCCTTGCCGGTCTGACAAACGCGATTGTGATGCCGAATCCGCTCACGATTTCACCAGCAGTCATCGAGCAGACCAAGTCCATTTCCCGTGGGACGTCGGTTGATTTTGTTGGTCGTCTGTCCGAGGAAAAAGGACCCGACCTGCTGCTTGAGGCGTGGAAATTATTAGGGGATCACCAGGGAAAGCTCATTTTCACCGGAAGCGGCCCCATGTCCGATTCGCTAAAGACTGCAGCAAGTGCACTCTCGGGTGTTGAATTCCACTCGCCAGTGACTGATCCAGTACAGGTGTTAGCGAGTTCAGGAGTGGTGGTGATTCCATCGCGCACTGAAGGTGCCCCATTGGTTCTGGCAGAAGCTTTGGCCCTTGGCACTCCCGTCGTGGTGACGGATGCATCCTCAGGAGTGCGTGAAATGGTGCAGGGCAACCCGAGAGCGATTTTGGTTGAGCGGGAGAACCCGGCTGCATTGGCCGCTGCAATAAGGCGGGGATTGCAACTTGAAGTGAACACCCCCGTGACTTATCCGCCGGTTTCCAATCAAGTGATCTATGAACGCTGGGAAGAAGTTTTTACAAGTGTGAGTTAGCTCGCGTGAGGTCTTCTTCGAAGTCAACTTCAACGGCATAGAGATCAGAAATATCAATGGGAAGGAATTGGGTGCCATCGCGCTCGATTGTGATTTCAATACCGCGTTCAAAGTAGTCATCATCCGCGCACGCTTCCAGCCCGGATATCAGGTTCACCTTGTCTTTGTCGGCCACGAAGTTGATTCCAACGGATTCGCCGAGTGCATCAACAACCTGCTTGGAGAGTTCGTTGATCAATCCGTTGGTGTCAACACGGTATTTGACTTCCTCGTCACCGACAGCCGCCGTGTTCACGCAGACAAATGACTCGTCGCGATCAATGTATTCCTTGATGCGCTCGAGGACGCTGGGGTCAAAAACGACGTCGCCATTCATCCAAAGGACTCCACCGGGCCCAGAAAGTTTGAGTGCCTTGAGCAGACTGCGATTGGTGTTGGTTTGGTCATATGCCTCGTTATAGACATAGAGGTTGTTGGGGAATGACTCAATGATCAATTCGAGTTTAAATCCAATGACTGTCATGACACGCAGTTCGCTTGCGAACGCCTTTGTCAGGTTATCGATTTGCTGGCGCATGATCGTGCGACCATCAGAGAGCGGAGTGAGTGGCTTGGGCCATGGCCGACCCAGGCGAGTGCCCATTCCGGCCGCCAGGATCACCGCTGTTTGTGTCATTGGGCGAGCCTACTAACTAGTCGGTGAACTGTCGCACACGCTGCAAGGACTGAAGTGCAACATCATGTTCGGTGATGGCCCGTTCTAATTCACTCCAGAACCGCTGCGTACTGCTGCCGTGGTTTCCGTCGCCGAAGTAGTAAGAGCGCATGGCAGATCGCTCACTTCGGTGAGAATCTGAATCCAATGCGCTGTTGAGAATCTCAGAGATATTTCCGATGCTCTCCGCGTCAATGACATCGCACGCTGTGGCCATGGGGGAGTCTGCGAGTAGTTGGTCTCGGTCAGACCTTCGATCAGTGAGAAGGATGGGAGAGTCGGGCGCAAGGTAGAGGTGATCCAGTGTCACGCTTGAGACATCTGAAATTAAAACGTTTGTCTCGGGGAGCACGCCGAGGATATTTGCGTTGGGCAGGTAGACGTGTTCACCACCCGCGTTTTTGATCATGGTAACTATTTCATTGTGATTGCCGTGCACTTTCGGGTCATCAGAAAGAGCAACTCGAGGGTGGGGCTTGTACACAAATCGCGCACCGGGAGTTGCTAGGGCAGCACGAGCAATCTGTGGTCCGTACAAATCGACAGATGTGTAATTGTTGGCATCGTCCTCGCCTTCCCATGTGGGGGCATAGGTGATTGTCGTTAGATTTGTTGCAGGCAGTGGGTTACTCACAGTCAAGTCAAGTTGCGGGCGTCCAACAGGGACCAAGTGGGAAAGGTCAAACCATGCAATCGCTGCGCTGTGGCGATCAATTGCCGCCTGACCAGCGACAAAGACTTTGTCATAGGCCTTTGCCTGATTGCTGACCATACAGATTTTGTCACTCTCACCATGATTGACATGAATATGAACGGCCTGTTGAAACGACAATGACTGAAAGTTGGTCCACCCATTGTTGACATAAACCACGGCATGGAAGCTGGCTCGGTCGTAGAGAGCCATGAGTACTTCATATCTGGGAACCAGAAGTACCTGCAGGTTTGTCAAAGAGAGTAGTTGCTGATAGGTCTCGATATTTCGCACAACCACAATGGTGGTGACGTCTTTTTTGTTTTCAAAGACTGGCAGCCATTGGGTTAATTGATAAAGCTTGGCTGGTTGGTCAGGGAAATAGAGAGCAATATCCGCGTGAGGAATATTGTCCAATTCGAAACCCTCGGGCTCCACGGCGCCAAAATCCTTGATCCGCCGGCTCAGCCCCCGAGCAATGCGCTTGGCATAGAGGGTCGCGGGACCGTCCTTAGAGGGGTTCTTGGAAGTCGTTGCCACGTGCTGCACGATACGCGAGGCCTTGTCATCTAATGTAAACGCCGTGCGCGCTCTCTGGGAGCACCGTCAGGTGCTCCGCATGCTGGTCCTGCGGGACCTGCAACGCCAATACACCAAATTCAGGCTCGGCTACCTGTGGTCTCTCTTGGAACCCTTGGGAATGTCCCTCGTGCTGTGGCTCGTTTTTTCGGTCCTGTTGGGGGAGAGGGCTCTGGGCCTTCAGCCCTATCTGCTGTTCCTCTCGGTGGCAATTTTGCCGTGGTGGTGGTTCCTCAAGAGCGTGAATTCCTCAACCAAGATTTTCCGCCGAACCCGTGGTGAATTGGCCTTCACATCCCTGCCGCCACAAATCTGGGTGCTTCGAACGGTTCTCTCATCAATGATTGAATTTATTTTTTCGCTCCCGGTGATCTTGCTCGCGGTGATTGTTACCCGTGATCTCCCGGGTCCGTGGATAGTTCTCTTCCCGGTTGCGGTGATCCTGCAATTCATTCTGCTTTATGGCGTGGGCTTGCTTGTTTCATCATTGAGCATTGTTATTCCTGACATCGCACGAATTGTGAAAATCATTTTGCGGGCAATGTTTTATCTCTCGCCGATTTTGTACTCGATTTCCAATATTCCGGAGAAACTTCACATCGTGGCAGCGTTCAACCCGCTTGTTGGCATTCTGGGTCTATACCGAATCGGCTGGTGGCCCGAAGAGCAAGTGTCGCCGTGGGCTCTGGTGATTTCATTCAGTGTTGCTGCCGCATTCCTCATTGCGGGAATTGTCACCTTCAGGTTCCTGAAACCTCGAATTTTGAAGGAGGCGTAAGGAGAATGAGTATTGTCGAATTTGACCACGTATCAATCGCACTCTCCAAAACAAAGCGGCGCAAAGGTGCTGGTCGATCACAACGATTAAGGCGATTTGCGGGCGAAACCAAGCGTCAAATCATTCCGATTCTCAACGACGTCAGTTTTACCCTGAATCAAGGCGACTCACTGGCGCTTGTTGGCGCCAAGCCTATGGCTCGCACGTCCCTGCTGCGATTAGCTGCGGGAACTTTGGTGCCAGACTCTGGCACTGTTATTCGGACTGAACCGATAGTGCCCATGATCGGGATCGCCAGATCGCTCGGTCGGACCTACACCATTCGGCAAAATATTTACTTGATCGGCGGACTGCTGGGCATGAAGCCCGCAGAAGTTCAAGAGAAGTTGCCGGGGATCGTTGAGTTCGCCGACCTGTCCAGTGTTTTGGATAAACATCTTGGCACCGCGCCTCCCATTACCCGCCAAAAACTTGCCTGGAGCATTGCCATGTCCATGGATTCACGGGTCTACGCCGTGGATCAAACCTTGGTCGTTGGTGAACGTGAATTCAGGCAAAAGTGCTGGACCCGGGTTGATGAATTGCGCGAGCAAGGCGCCACCTTCATCGTTTCATCGGATAACTCAAAGCTCTACCGGAGATTTTGTGATCGTGCGCTGTACTTCACTGACGGCACCATCAGTGCGGATACAACTGTTCCCGAGGCTTTGGCATTGGCCCGTCAAGCACGATTTGCCGCTCGGGACCAGTCGCGTGCTCCGAAATCTGAGGAGTCCGACGATTAGGCTGGGCTAATGGCCCAATCGCTCGTCACCGCTATCCCTGAGCAGGGAGTCCTCCTGCACGTTGGTGTTCACAAAACGGGCACAACGGCTATTCAGGCTGCTCTGGCAGATGCCCGCGAGGACCTAGTCACCCACGATGTCCGCTACCCGGGAAAGTTGCAGGCCCAACACCGGGCAGCGCTAGCAGTTCTGGGCAGGCCTTGGGGGTGGAACGCACGCGGTGGGGGTGTCCTAGACCGTGAGCACTTTGATCGATTGGCCAATCGCACGGCGAAGGCATCCGGTCGGGTTGTGATCAGCAGTGAGTTCTTTTGCGAGGCTCCGGAGCAAACCGCAGCCGAGGTAGCCAGAGATCTCAGCGGCTCCAAGCAGCGACCCATTCAGGTAGTGGTCACACTTCGTAACCTGGGCAAGCTCATGCCATCCTCATGGCAGCAATACCTGAAATACGGCCTGACCACGTCCTATGAAAAATGGTTGGAGGACGTATTCGCCACCCCTGGCAGCTCAAAAATGACCCCAACGTTCTGGAAACGACATGCTCATGGCGATGTTATCGAGCGGTGGGCGAGTGCCGTTGGAGCAGAGAACGTCACTGTTTTAATTCTTGACGATGCCCCTCGCGACTACATGTTTCAAGTGTTCGCGCAATTGCTTGATGTTCCCGAGCAGGTGCTCACCTCGCGCATGGATTTGACCAGCAACAGATCAATGACTGCAGCCGAAGCCGAAGTTCTCGTTCGGTTGAACAAGAAAGTCAAGAAATCAATGCAGTGGGGTGATTACGTCCGTTTGGTGCGCAGGGGTGTGGCACTGGGCATGGTTGAAGGGCGCGAGCCCGATCCCAGTGAACCTAAACTCTTTACCCCTCAGTGGGCACTTGATGCAGCACATGATGCTGGCAATGCGGCCGCAGATGCCATTGAGCGGTCTGGTGTTCAGGTGCTGGGTAACCTTGAAGCGCTGCGCACCAGGTTGGTTGCTGGTGAACCCAGCCCAACGTCCGACCTACTTCCCGTTGATGCCGCGGTCCAGGCGTTGGTCTCTGTCATTGACGCGTCTCGCGAAGACCCCACCACGCGCGAGTTGGCGGGCCGTTTAGTCCGCCAAACAAAGAAGGATGGAATTCGTTCACTCCTGCGAAAGAATTCCGAGTGAGCGACGATCTGGCTCAAGCCATCAGGCTCGATGCGGAATCTGTCACGGCAAATATTGACAGGGTGATAGGCGCCCTTTCTCACACCGGTGCTGATCTCGTTCTGATTGCGGGTGATTTGGTTATCAACCCTGCGGTGCTCGCACCCGTGACAGAAAACCCATTCGCGGGTACGTGCGCTGCGGTTCGGCGCTCACGTGATGGAAACCTCCGCGTTGTGCACCACAACCTCGTTGCTGCTGGAACTTCCTTTCACCAGGTCAATGCCCCGAATGCAGTGAGCGTTGGTGCAATTCGCTTGGCCCTGCGCGATCACGGGCGAATCCTCCCTGCCATGCGTGAACTGCGTGAGTTCTCATTGGCCGAAAATGTGCAAGGCAATGAGAGCATCGAGTTGATCGTGATTGCGCTTCTTCGCGCTCAGATTCAAATAAAAGAGGTAGAACTTATCGATGCCCCATGGTTTCGATCACCCGATAACGCGGATCAGGCGCGCTTAGACATTCAATCCCAGAGCGACACCACAATCCGCAGGTTGCAGGCCAATCGGATCGACGATGGCTTCTACTCGACATTTGTGGTGCGCAAGTTGTCCAAACCATTAACCGGGCTTGCAATTCGAATGGGCTTAAGCCCTAATGCAATCACCACAATTTCATTTGTCATTGGACTGCTTGCCGCGGCCTCTTTTGCAGCGGGTTCTCGCTGGTTTCTACTCCTGGGTGCGATTCTGCTGCAGCTGTCGCTGGTGATTGATTGTGTTGATGGTGAGGTGGCGCGGGCCACCCGCAGGTTCTCGACTCTGGGCGCCTGGCTTGACGCTTCAACGGATCGTGTCAAGGAATACGCGGTCTATGCCGGATTGGCGGCCGGTGCGGTGGCCATGGGATTTGATTCCTGGCGGGCGTGGAGTTTGGCCCTGGTTTTGATGGTGGTGCAAACGGCACGGCACATGGGGGACTACAACTTCGCCGCTGTGCAACGTATTCACGAGGTCGGTCTACCGGTCGCCGCCCTGGCCGAGTCAGCTGACCCATGGGGCCCGCAGGCAGGTGCGATTGCTCGGTCTACAGCAATTAATTCGCGCCCACTCATCCGCTGGACCAAGAAGGTCATCCACATGCCAATTGGCGAACGGTGGCTGGTGCTCAGTGTTGTGGCTGTGGTTTTCAATGGCTACTGGGCGCTGCTGGCGCTACTGGTTCTCACATCCCTGGCCTGGCTGTACACCCTTGCTGGCCGCATTCTCAGAACGCTGCGTTGGTCCCATGAGCCTGCGGGAGTGCAGATTATCGCTGACCAACTTGATGCGGGTCCGTTGCTCGGCTCGCTACCAAAGAGATGGAAACTTTCACCCACCTCTCGGTGGAATTGGTCATTTCCCATGCTATTGCGCATCCTTGAAATGGGATTGGTGGCGTGGATTGCCATTTATGCGTTCCCTCAGTGGGAGACACTGGCATTCGGCTATCTCTTTATCGTTGCCTACCATCATTACGACAATCTCTATCGGGCTTTATCCGACTCTCGCGCCCCTCGGTGGATCACCTGGTCGGCATTAGGGGTTGATGGCCGCACGCTCATTGTCGTCATTGCTTCTCTGTTGGGCATTACCGCATTCCACGACACCCTCAATCTCGGAGTAGCGTGGCTATTTGTGTGGTGTGTTGTTATTGCTTCGGCTCAGTATTTGGATTCACAAAAGAAGGTGGCATCGCTGTGAGTAAGCAACCGCACCCGACCATTGCGCAAATCCGTGAAGTGTGCCAACCCCCAGCCGTGCGTGATCGCAAAAATTCTGAGCATTGGGTTGCTGATGTCTACTTGCGTGATATTTCGCCCTACCTAACTAGCCTGCTGCTGCGCACATCAATCTCCGCTAATGGCGTGACCTATCTCATGATTCTGACGGGTGCACTAGCCGGTGTTGCACTCTTGATTCCGGGCATGCCCGGTGCGACCCTCGCGCTCGTTCTCGGGCAAATGCAGATGCTCTGGGATTGCTCCGATGGTGAAATTGCTCGCTGGCGCAAAACCTCCTCACCAAAAGGCGTGTTCCTGGACCGTGTGGGTCATTACGTCGCTGAGAGTGTCATTCCATTGGCCCTTGGTTTACGCGCGGCAGGTTTCCCTGATGCTGGTTGGCTGGATTCGCCGTGGCCCCTGCTCGGTGCTCTGCTTGCATTGATCATCATGTTCAACAAAGCATTGAACGACATGGTTCATGTCTCCCGTGCATATAACAACCTGCCCAAACTCGAAGACAAAGAAAGTGTTGGCGTCCCCACGGTTGGCATGGTGCGAAAGCTCCGCTCATTGGCGCGCCTGTTTCCATTCCAGCGTGCTTATCACTCGGTTGAGCTAACCATTCTCATTTTCATTGCGGCAGTGGGTGATCTGTTCACAGGTGATTTGAGTGTCACTCGATTCTTGCTGGTGGCTTTGACGCTGTTGGGTGTTGTCACGATTGTTGGTCACTTCATCTCGATCATGACGTCGAGCAAACTGCGATGACCAGTTTTGGTGTTGTCATTCTCACCATGGGAACACGACCTGTTGAACTGTGCCGAGGCATTGAATCGGTACTTGCCCAAAAAGGTGTGACAACGGACATCGTCGTCGTGGGTAACGGCTGGGTGCCCACGGACCTTCCAGCCGGAGTGAAATCACTGGGGCTGCCAGAAAATGTGGGTATTCCTGCAGGGCGCAACGCCGGGGTGCATGAAGTCAGCGGCGACTACCTATTTTTCTTGGACGACGACGCCGAATTACCTGAATCAGAATTCCTCGCCCGCATCGCCATGATTTTCCAGCAACGACGCGAGGTGGGTCTGATTCAACCGCGGGTGGTTGACCCGACGGGCATTCCAGGTCCCGGCCGCTGGGTGCCCAGACTTCGCACGGGAGACCCGACCGAGCCCAGCCCTGCCACCACTTTGTGGGAGGGTGCCACCGCAATCCGGCCCGAGGTTTTCACCGCATGTGGTGGTTGGCCTGATGAATTTTTCTATGCTCATGAAGGCATTGATCTGGTGTGGCGCGTGTGGGACGCAGGCTACGTTCCCTGGTACGCGGGAGACATCGACGTGTATCACCCGGTGATTAATCCATTGCGCCATGAGGAGTTCTACCGCATGCAGGCGCGCAATCGCGTGTGGCTGGCTCGCCGTAATCTCCCAATGGTTCTCGAGCCGCTCTATGTTGGTAGTTGGACAGCGCTCACCCTGGCTCGCACCAAAGACAAGAAATCGCGCAAAGCGTTCATCGCAGGGTTGCGCGAAGGGATAAACACCTCACCGTTGGATAGAACTCCCATGAAGTGGTCAACAGTGTGGAAAATGACAAAGGCTGGTCGCCCACCTGTCATCTAGTTGGCTTCCTGGTTAGCTGGCGCAGAAACTTTCATCAGCTGTGTTGACGTTGGCGGTTTTGTCGGAGAGGGCATCGCTGATCTTGACTGATTTCGCGGTGGTGAACTCTGGCCCAATAATCAGTTGCATTGTTCCGCCGATTCCCTCCTTCGCCTGTTCGGATTTCACGTCTGCTGAATAAGCAATCGTCTTGGCCGAGACATCCCACGCAGGGTCATAGATAAGTGTTGTTTCGGTGGCAGGGATTCCGTTTTTCACGTTGACAACATTGAATCCCTCTGAGCGCAGAGCCTTTTTGGCTTTCTTGCCAGCACCCTTGACACCTGTGCCGTTAATGATCTCAACGCGAATATCTTGTGGCGCGGTGCGCAACAAGGGTTGATCCTTGGAGGCCTTGGGCGGCCAGGGCGTGTCATTGATCATTGACTGGAAGAGTGGCTTGGCCTTCTTTTTGTTCATGAGAACGTTGGCGCCATCGCCGGCCGGGTACCACGGCAGTGTGGTGAACGTAATGTCTGCAGGGCGCAGGTCTTTCATGCTGACCGCGAGTTCGCGCAGGTTGTCAATGTTTGCCAGTTGTGGATCCGCGGTCAATGACTGAGTGGCGGCGTTGAGCACTCCGAGCAGGGCGGCGGGGTTAAGCAATGTTCCACTCGAAAGAACCTCGCGAGCCATGGATGACAGGAATGCTTGTTGGCGTCGGATCCGCGAAGTATCGGAGCCATCACCCAGGGTTTTGCGAGCGCGAACAAATGCCAGCGCTTCTTCGCCTGAGACCACGTGTTTGCCCGCATCGAGTTTCAGTCCACTC
>JBDQMZ010000081.1:0-8105 GCA_040261955.1 Candidatus Nanopelagicales bacterium | reverse complement strand
TGGTGTCAACACTCTTTGCGGCTCTCTTGGCTTCGGCCTTTGGAACCTTTTTCATGTGGTTGGTGGGCACTCGCCTCGGGATGGTCGACCTTGAGCAACTCAATGTTCCAGACTCCACGGTTGTTGAAGGGCCATTGGAAATTCGTATGCTAGCGATTTATCTCGTGTGGCCAATTGCTGCCGGATTCGTTATCTCAATTCTCGCCTTGAGCGATTTCCTGTCAATGCCTAACTCGATGGGGCGCAAATCTGCGCGATGATCGCTGAGGTCGCCTGACGCAATGCATCTGGTGAAATTTCAATTTCTAGGCCACGCCTTCCACCACTGACAAGAATTGTTGGGAACAACCAAGCGCTCTCGTCCATCACGGTGACATGGGACTTTTTCTGTCCCAGCGGACTGATGCCGCCAACGACATATCCGCTGACGCGCTGCGCAACTTCAGGTCGCGCCGGCATGAGCGAGCGCAATCCCGCCGCCGAAGCAAGTTTCTTCGCGCTGATTTCATGCCCCACGGGTGATACCGCTACAACAATGGTTGTCTCATGCGAGAACAGGATTGTTTTGAAGACCTGCTCGGCAGAAAAATCACTGCCGACTGCCTCGGCGGCCTCCTTGCCGAAATGGTCTTTCGCCGTACTTTCAAACTTATGGGTCAAATAACTCAGGCCTAACGCATCGAGGGCGCTGGTCGCTGGAGTCGCGGAGTGTTTCAATTTGCTGAGGGCTCGGGGGAGAACAGGTCGAGTGCCGGAATGGAGTGAAAAGTTGTAATCATTGACGTTTCCTGTTTGAGAAATTTACGAGCCAAAGTGAGTCTTTCCGATGGAGACATGGCACTGAGCATTTCCTGCCGTTGTGCCGTGGGCAGCACCACTGCAGCGGTGAGCAGAAAACTAACAACACCTGGATCCTCGGGCATGTCATTCACCGAGGCGATTGTCTCCTCCAACTGACCAGAGAGCGCAGCTCGGTATGAAACAAAATCGGCGACCGCTCTATTGGTGAGTAACTCGAGTTCGGGCGTGTGTGACTCTTCAATGTCCTCCAGCCAATTGACCTCTGCTCGCAGCAGGGGTTGACTTGCATCCAGGCTCTCAATGCGGAATCGACGCGATCCCGTTGTGACAATGTCAAAGCGACCGTCCGGGGTTTCATCCGCCTGCCGCAAAACGGTTGCCGTTCCAACTAGGTGGAGGGCATCAAGTCCGGATTGCTCAATGGATTTGCCATCTTTTGTGGCGACAATGCCGAATTCCCTGGATTCTTCATCGGCAATTTCCAGCAATTCTCGCACCATCATGCGATATCGCGGTTCAAAAATATGCAGTGGCAGCACAAGCCCGGGGACCATTACCGTATTCAACGGAAAGAGGGGCAGAGTGAAACTCACGTAGACAGACTAAACTCATTTTTATGATTCGGCTGATTGACCTGCGGGAAAGCCATGAAAACCCGAGAAGTCTGGTTCCAAGGGCCAGCATGGATGTTGCCGACGCACAGGCGAAAATTGGACCGATCGTCGCCGATGTCAGAGCCAGAGGCGCGGACGCGGTCAACGAATGGTCGAGCAAACTTGACGGAGCGGCTCCAGCATCGCTGCGCGTTCCAGGTGAACTCCTTGCCCAATCAGCACAAGAACTTGACGCTGATGTCAGGGCGGCACTCGTTGAATCTATTCGCAGGGCACGGTTAGTTCATGGTGATCAGCGTCGAGCTGATGTTCACACTGACGTTGTGCCTGGGGGAGTCAACTCCGGCGGAAGCGTTACTGAGCGATGGCTGCCTGTTGAACGAGTGGGCCTTTATGTTCCAGGGGGGCGCGCTGTTTATCCCAGCAGTGTTGTCATGAATGTGGTTCCGGCTCAGATTGCGGGTGTCGCATCCATCGCCGTGGTGTCACCACCGCAAAAGGACTTTGATGGGTGGCCTCACCCGACGATTTTGGCGGCCTGTCATCTTTTGGGTGTCACTGAGGTTTATGCAGTTGGTGGGGCTCAAGCCGTAGCCATGCTCGCTTACGGTGTTGAACTCCCTGACGGAAACTGTGAACCGGTTGACCTGGTAACTGGACCAGGAAATATTTATGTCACTGCAGCAAAGCGAGCCCTGCAGGGCGTTATTGGTATTGACTCTGAGGCAGGGCCGACTGAGATTGCCATTCTCGCTGATTCGAGCGCAGTGGCATCGCATGTTGCAGCTGACCTTATTAGTCAGGCCGAGCACGACGTTTTGGCGGCCGCGGTTCTCGTAACCCCCGACGTGGAATTGGCGGAGGCTGTTCATGCTGAATTGGAACGCCGCGTTGTCCAGACAAAACATGGGGAACGGATTGCCGAGTCACTCGGAGGTGAACAAAGCGCGATCATCATTGTTCGCGACATCGAGCAAGGACTCGAAGTTGTTGACGCTTACTCGGCGGAACACCTTGAAATTCATACCGCTGATGCACGGAACATTGCATTGAGAGTCAAGAACGCTGGCGCAATCTTTATCGGAACGCATTCGCCCGTTTCGCTCGGTGATTACTGTGCGGGCTCCAACCATGTGCTCCCGACCGCCGGTGCTGCTCGGCACTCATCGGGACTATCCGTGCAGAGTTTCTTGCGGGGCATTCATTTAATTGAATACTCAGCACCCGCGTTGGCGGACGTTGCCCCCCACGTCATTGCTTTGGCCAACGCTGAAGACCTCCCGGCGCACGGCGAGGCAATCGCTGTTCGGCAGGAACAGTGAGCGAGTTTCGTCTGCCCTTGCGCGAGGATTTAGTAGGGCAAAATCCATACGGAGCTCCTCAGGACAAGGTCATCGCTCGGCTCAACGTCAATGAAAATCCATTTGCACCATCGCAAGAATTGCGACAAGCATTAGCGGCTGCCGTGATGGAATGCAGTGCGGAGATCAACCGCTACCCAGATCGCGATGCGGAGGAATTGCGCGGAGCGCTTTCGACTTACATTGTGCGCGAGGCTGGAATCTCTGTTCCTTGGGAGCAAATTTGGGTTGCGAATGGTTCCAATGAAGTCATGTCGCACATCATGTCTGCATTTGGCGGACCAGGACGTGTAGCACTCACTTTTGCACCCACCTATTCCATGTACCCCGAATACGCCCGTGACTCATTCACGAACCTGATCACCATTGAGCGCGCTTCAGATTTCACAATCGATGTTGATGGCGCATGTGAAGCAATAGTTGCGAATCGACCAAGTTTGGTACTTGTCGCCTCACCGAATAATCCGACGGGTACCGAGACGCCCTTGGATGCATTGCGAACCCTTGCAAAATGCGCAGAGCACAACAACGCACTTCTTGTTGTTGATGAGGCATATGCCGAGTTCCGCAGGGACAAGGAGTCCACAGCGATCAAGCTTCTCCACCAATTCCCCAACGTCATTGTCACCCGGACCATGAGTAAGGCTTTCGGCTTCGCGGGTGCCAGAGTTGGCTACTGTCTCGCCAGTTCTCCAGCGATCATCAACGCCTTGATGTTAGTTCGGTTGCCTTATCATCTGTCTGCGATTACTCAGGTGGTTGCGATCACTGCGTTGTCCATGTCTGGGGAACTTGGCAACCAAGTTGAGATTCTCAGGACTGAGCGGGATGCTTTGGTTCAAGATTTACTTGATTTGAACATTCAGGTGGTCCCAAGTGATGCCAACTTTATTTATTTTGGTCAATTCCCCAACCGGCACGAGGTTTGGCAGGCATTGTTTGACCAAGGCGTGCTGATCCGCGAAACAGGGCCCGAAGGCTGGTTGCGTGTTTCGATCGGTACCCCAGATGAAAATCAGTTATTCATTGAGAGCATGAGAAACATCATGAATTCGAACCCGATACTCTAGGTCAATAGGCAGATTGCTCACAACAGAAACGGATCGCAATGACTCGGCAAGCTCGAATCGAACGTTCAACAAAGGAAAGCTCAGTTCTCGTTGATCTAATTCTCGATGGCACCGGCAGCAGCACCATTGAAACAGGTGTTCCATTCTTTGATCACATGTTGGCCCAGTTGGCCAAGCACGGTGGATTTGACTTGGTGGTCGAAACCAAAGGTGATCTTGAGGTTGATGCCCACCACACGGTTGAAGACACAAGTCTGGCTTTGGGCCAGGCGTTGAATCAGGCTTTGGGCGATCGAGCAGGCCTCAATCGTTATGGCGATGCACTCGTGCCCCTCGATGAATGTTTAGTGCAGTCCGCGGTCGACCTTTCAGGGCGCCCGTATCTGGTGCACAGCGAGCCAGACCTCGTTGAACTGATAGGCAGCTACGACACAACTCTGACTCGACATATCTGGGAATCCATTGTCGCGACCGCTCAAATCACACTCTATGTGAACGTTCTTTCTGGCAGGAACGCCCATCACGTGGTTGAAGCCCAATTTAAAAGTGTGGCGCGATCACTGCGCACCGCTGTTGCTGTCGATCCGCGCGTGGTTGGTGTGCCCTCGACCAAGGGCACGCTGACGGCTTCCTAGCCCATACGTCAGAGCCAATTCATTCATGTCTGCAAAGAAGAGTGTTGTTGTTCTCGACTACGGCTTTGGCAATGTGCGCTCTGCGGTCCGCGCATTTGAGCACATTGGCCTAGATGTGCAACTCACCTCGGATTTCGAGGCTGCGATGGCAGCCGATGGACTCGTAATCCCAGGCGTTGGCGCTTTTGCCGCGTGCATGGCTGGCATCGAGGCCGTTAATGGACCCGCCCTAGTTGATGCCCGTCTGATTGCAGGCGCACCGATTCTAGGAATTTGCGTGGGCATGCAGATCATGTTTGACCGTGGAATTGAACATGATCAGGAGTGCGACGGTCTGGGGCAGTGGCCCGGGGCGGTTACGAAATTGCCCGCATCAATAACCCCGCACATGGGCTGGAACACCGTTCAGGTACCTGAAGGTTCCCAGATCTTTGAGGGACTGGCACATGAGTCTTTCTACTTTGTCCATTCCTATGCCGCCCAAGAGTGGGTCATGACCGACACAGACAAGTATCAAAAGCCGCCACTCGTCACGTGGTGTGACTATGAAACCCCATTTATCGCCGCAGTGGAGAATGGTCCACTCACCGCCGTGCAGTTTCATCCTGAGAAGTCAGGGGAAGCTGGATTGGGGCTCCTGCGCAATTGGGCACTCACATTGACGTGAGGGTCTGCGCCTAGACTTGGGCAATGAATTCTGCTCCCGGATTTGCTCTCCTTCCCGCTGTTGATGTATCTCAAGGTCAGGCTGTGCGTCTGGTTCAGGGCAAAGCCGGCACGGAGAAGAGTTATGGATCACCCATTGATGCTGCGCGTTCCTGGGTCAATCAGGGTGCCGAGTGGATTCACCTTGTTGACCTTGATGCGGCATTTGGCACAGGATCCAATGCGGAGTTAATTGCTCACGTGGTTCATCAGGTCAGGGACTCTGTCAAAGTTGAATTGTCGGGTGGAATCCGTGACACCGATAGCCTTAAAGCGGCCCTGGCCACGGGTTGCACTCGGGTCAATCTTGGTACGGCTGCATTGGAAAATCCTGATTGGACGGCCCAAGTAATTGCAGAGCACGGTGAGCGGATTGCCGTCGGCCTCGACGTCAAGGGTCACACACTCGCTGCGCGGGGCTGGACCACCGAGGGCGGCGATCTGTGGGAGGCAATCGGTCGACTCGATGCTGCAGGGTGCGCACGCTACGTTGTCACGGATGTTCATAAGGACGGCATGATGCACGGTCCCAATATTCACCTTTTAAAGGAAGTTGCAGCAGCGACCAGGACACCAATAATTGCGTCCGGTGGAATTGCGCACCTGGAAGATCTGCATAAGTTGGCCGAAATCAAGGGTATTGAAGGTGCCATTGTTGGGAAGGCACTCTATGAGGGAGCTTTCTCATTGGCAGAAGCAATTGTCGCTGTTGAGGCGCGCTACGACCCCTATCAATGGGGACCACCGCAACCATGATCGCACCATCATGTGCACTCATATGTTTGACGGCGTGAGGCCCGTGTTATGACTTTGGGTATACGCGTCATTGCCTGCCTAGACGTTGATCAAGGTCGCGTTGTTAAGGGAGTTAACTTCGAGGGTTTGCGCGATGCCGGCGATCCATGCGAATTAGCACTCAAATACAGCAATGAGGGTGTTGACGAGTTAGTTTTCCTCGATATCAGCGCTTCGCATTCTGACAGGTCAACAACTCTCGATGTCGTGCGTCGCACCGCTGACACCGTATTCATTCCGCTGACGGTCGGTGGAGGAGTTCGCAGCGTGGATGACATTGATGCACTCCTGCGCGCGGGTGCGGACAAAGTTTCGATCAACACAGCTGCAATTGCGCGTCCAGACTTGCTCCGAGAAGCTGCTGAGCGCTTTGGCTCACAGTGCATCGTTTTATCCATCGACGCACGTCGTGAACCCGAAATGCCCAGTGGCTTTGGTGTGACTACACATGGTGGGCGCCGCAGTGCTGGCCTCGATGCGTTGGAGTGGGCGCAGACGGGCGCCGCACTCGGAGTCGGAGAAATTTTGCTCAATTCCATGGATGCAGACGGTATGCAAACGGGCTTCGATCTCGAGTTGATTGGGGCTGTTAGAGCTATCGTGAACATTCCGGTAATCGCCAGCGGGGGAGCTGGACGCCTCGAGGATTTCGCTCCTGCGGTTCAGGCGGGTGCCAATGCGGTGTTAGCAGCAAGTGTTTTCCATTTCGGGCAGCTGACTTTCGAATCAATCAAGAATGACCTGGCAGGACGCGGGATCCCCGTCCGCGCGGTACAGGTCACTGGAATGGATAGACCATGAAGAACAATGAGGGCATGGCCACGTCACAGGTTTCTGACTCTGAGTTAATCGAATCTGTAGCCTTCGATGCTCAGGGGCTGGTCCCCGTGATCGCTCAGGATTCAACATCCGGACAAGTTCTCATGCTCGCCTGGATGAACCGTCAGGCTCTTGAATTAACACTGGAAACCAGAAGGGGTACCTATTTTTCCCGGAGCAGATCTCGCATTTGGGTTAAGGGCGAGGAATCAGGCAATGTGCAAGAAGTCATTAGCTTGAGTCTGGATTGTGATGGCGATGCCATAGTCATGAGCGTTCAACAGCATGGCCCAGCCTGCCACACGGGTTCCGTCACATGCTTTTCGCGAGTGCGCAATGTTGGGAGTGATCCTTCTTGATCGCAAACGGACAACTCTCCATTAATCTCGATGAATTTCGTGTTAAAGCACAAACAAGTCGAGTGATTCCGGTGGCGATGCGAATCATGGCCGATCATTTCAGTGCCGTGGGTCTGTTCAACGCCTTATGCGGGGAACGCCCGGGCACGTTTCTTCTTGAATCTGCGGAAGCTGGCGTGCAATGGTCTCGTTATTCGTTTATCGGAGTCCACAGCGCAGCAATGTTGACCGAAATTGATGGCCAGGCACACTGGGTCGGCCGAAAGCCAGAAGGGCTCCCTGATTCAGGGCTCGGTATCGAGGTTCTACGTCAGACCCTGGAATTGCTGCATACGGACAACACATTCGCAAATTTGCCTCCGCTGACCGGTGGCATGGTGGGTTATTTGGCATATGACGTTGTTCGCCACTGGGAAAATATTGGTCAGTCGACCTCGGATCAACTCAATATTCCTGACCTGGGATTTCTCCTGGCCACCGATATGGCAGTCGTCGATCACCTTTATGGCACTGTCACGCTCATTGCTAACGCGATCAATTACGATAACTCAGCTGAGCGAGTAGACGATGCATACACCGATGCCGTTGATCGTTTGTATTCGATGGCTGAACAAGTTTCATCGAGTGTTCCAATGGCAGCGGCAATTGTTCATTCGCCCTCGGAGACCAAGGTGGAGGGGGATTCAACCTTTATCACCAAAGTCGAGACCATCAAGGAATACATTCGTGCAGGAGACGCATTCCAAGTTGTCCTGTCGCAGCGATTCAGTGTGCCCTGTCGGGCTCCGGGTCTTGATGTCTATCGAATTTTGCGCTCGACTAACCCGAGTCCCTACATGTACATCCTCCGAATGCCAGACCCATCCGATGTGAACAAAACTGCCTTCGAAATTGTCGGTTCTTCTCCAGAGGCACTTGTAACTGTCAAAGCTGGACACTGCACCGT
>JBDQMZ010000080.1:0-8169 GCA_040261955.1 Candidatus Nanopelagicales bacterium | reverse complement strand
ACTCGGATCCTGGCACCCACCCACCTTTATACCGGAGTGGCTGGACGGCTGAAGGAGCTCGCAGAGCGCGGGATAATTTCATTGACAACCGTTGACGTCACCGACACTAATCTAGTGATTGAAGCCCTCACCAAAGCCGATGTCTTGTGGTTGGAATCACCAACCAATCCCATGATGGAGATCGCCGACCTGAAAACCTGTCTTGCAGCCGCAAAGAAAGCAGTACCGCCAGTTGTTTCAGTCGTTGACAACACATTCGCAACACCAGTGGCACAGCGACCTCTAGAACTAGGTGCTGACTACGTATTTCACAGCGTGACAAAAATGATCAGCGGTCACTCCGACCTACTCATGGGCGCTGTTATTTGTAGTGATCCTGAACTCACAGAAGCCACACGTATTCGACGTATTCTCTTGGGCGCTATGCCGAGCCCATTTGATTGTTTTCTCGCATTGCGCGGCCTTCGCACACTGTTCCTCAGGTTCGACAAAGCCCAAAGTAACGCTCAGTACATTGCTCAAAGATTGGCAACGCATGCAAAGGTGAGTCGCGTGCGATACCCAGGGTGGGGCTCCATGATCTCCATTGAGGTAGATGGGGATGCGGACTCAGTCAGCGAAGCAGCCACGCTTTGGACCTATGCAACCAGCCTTGGCGGCGTTGAGTCCCTTCTCGAGCGTAGGCGTCGCTGGGCGTTCGAGAGCGAACTGGTGCCACAGAACCTCATTCGACTCTCGCTCGGGATCGAGCACCCCGAGGATTTATGGGCCGACCTCGACCAAGCGCTTAATGGCATTTCCCCCGCACGTTAGAAGTGCCCGCGGCTACTCGGCCTTGGTGTCCCGCGCCATAAATGAGCGCAATAGATTTTTTGGCGGCTTTCCGTGGTGTAGCACCTGAACTACTTCAAAGGTAATCGGCATGTCGATTCCTGCATCATTTGCCAATTGAAGAATTGGCTGGCAACTGTTGTAAGCCTCACACGTTTGCTTGGTTCGTTCAATTGTTTGCTCCACGGTTAACCCACGGCCCAAATTTTCACCAAAGGTTCTATTGCGCGACAGCGGTGATTGGCAGGTGGCAACGAGATCACCCACTCCGGCAAGCCCCAAGAAGGTAATGGGATCCGCACCGAGAGCGGTGCCGAGGCGAGCCATCTCGGCCAAACCACGGGTAATGAGGGATGCTTGTGAGTTCTCCCCTAGGCCCAAGCCGACTGCGATTCCGTTTGCAAGCGCAATGACGTTTTTGACCGCACCTCCGATCTCGGTTCCAATGACATCGGTTGTCCAGTAAGGACGAAAATAATCAGTGGTGCATGCCTCCTGCACCATGCGGGCGCAATGTTCACTGGTTGACGCAACTGTCGTTGCGGTGGGTTGATGCGCGATGATCTCGCGGGCAAGGTTTGGGCCAGAAACCACAGCGATCCGGTCCTGGGAAGCACCAGTGACCTCGGCGATCACCTGACTCATGCGTTCATTAGATTCGAGTTCAATGCCTTTCATCAAACTCACATAGATGCAATTCGAAGGGGCCTTTTCAGTCCAAGACGCCAAGTTCTCTCTGAGCGCCTGCGAAGGAACGGCAAGGACCACAATGTCGGCCCCATCAAGTGCCACTTCTGGCTTCGTTGTTGCACTGATTCCCCGAGGAAGCAGCACGCTATCGTGGTAAGACGAGTTAACACGATCCTCGTTGATTGATTGCACGATTTCCGGGTCACGCGCCCAGATGGTTACCTCAGATCCAGCATCCGCGAGGACAGCGGCAAAGGCCGTTCCCCACGATCCACTTCCCATCATTGCAATGCGCATTATTTTTCGTCACTTTCATCAGGCACGGGTTGATCACTTACCGGTATATAGGGCTTACTCGGGGGTATCTGCCCGCGCATGCGCGCTTCAATCTCGGTCATTCGGGCAATGAGCAGATCGGTGGCTTGGTGGAGCAATTCAGGAGTCCACTCCTTGCCTGCAAATTCTGAGAGGTCTATTGGCTCGCCCAACCACACCTGCATCGTCTTTCTGGGAAATAGCCTTAGCTCCTTTTTATAGGGGCGCATGACAGCTTGTGGACCCCACTGCACCATGGGGTACAAAGGTCGACCAGATGCTAAGGCGATTCGAACCGCCCCGGTCTTGGCAGCCATGGGCCACAGATCTGGATCCTTCGTGATTGTTCCTTCGGGGTAGACAACTACACATTCGCCATTCTTGGCCGCTTGAACCGCGTCTCTGAAGGCACCAATGGCTTCGGCGCTCTCGCGATACACCTTTATCTGCCCCGCACTCGTGATCACAGGACCCATGATCGGAACTCGAAAAACTTCCTCTTTCCCGAGAAACCTTGGTGGACGATCATGTGCCCACAGGGGGTGAGCGACGGCTAGCGGGTCGAACCACGAGGTGTGATTGGTCGCGATGATGATTCCACCGTCAACGTCGTCCAACTGATCAAATCCGCGCCAATCTCTCTTAGTGAACAACATGAGAAGTGGCCAAAAAATTACAACTGCCACGCGGTAACCCCAGCCGAGGCGGGAGGCTCGAGTGGGATGTCCAGGCACTGACTCAGACTACTGGTCATCACGGTTTAATGGGGCAATGTCTACTCATGTGCGGGCCGTAGTTCCGGCCAAGGCACTCCACGAGGCAAAGTCACGATTGGGACGCGAGGATCTCACTCTCGCATTTTTGGCCGACGTACTGGGGGCACTGAGTAATTCCGCCTCCGTTACATCAATTGCCGTTGTAACATCCGACCCCCTAATAGCCGAGCTCGCTCAGGACCTTGGGTGTCAGGTAGTTTCTGAGGGGCAAGAAGTCGGCTTGACCGCCGCGATCAAGACGGGCATCGATTACTGCATCCAGCTTGATTCGCAAAACGGCCCAGAGAATCACCGAATCCTTGTCGTTCTTGGTGACCTCCCATGTCTCACCTCCGACCACATTGATTCGTTCATTGAGTTGGCAGCACCGTTTGATTGTGCATTTCTCTCTGACTCAGAGGGCATTGGTTCAACCATGTGGATTCGCCGCTCACAATCAGAGGCTGTTCCTCGTTTTGGCATTCGCTCCCGCGCTTCCCACAGGGAAGTCGGCGCTCACGAAATTTCCGATCCTTCATTACGCGGAGCACGGCGGGATGTAGACACCGAGATTGATTTATGGGATGCAATTCGAATTGGAGTTGGGGAGTCAACCCAAGGCGCTCTACAGAAAAAAGCGGAACCCCAATTGGTCACGGTATCTGCACTGCAACCACTCTCGGTTGTCACCGAGTCAGGTCAAGTAATTAACGTTGCGATCGATGTGAATTCTGAACTCACCCAACCAAGAATTGGCCAGCGGCTTGTTCTTCTCACCGGCAACTTTGTGATTGAGCAGAAGTGGGGCCTGACACAAGAAAGTGGCCGCCACCCGAAGGCAGCGGCCACACACTCTAATTTGTAACTTACTTGCGACGAGCTGCTTTCTTTGCAGGAGCCTTCTTTGCTGCTGCCTTCTTTGCAGGAGCCTTCTTAGCGACAGCCTTCTTAGGGGCTGCTTTCTTTGCTGCTGCCTTCTTTGCAGGAGCTTTCTTTGCTGCTGTCTTCTTAGGGGCTGCTGTGCCACCGGCAACTTTCTTAGCACCAGAAACAATTGCTTTGAATTCAGCACCTGGACGGAACTTGGGAAGTTTGGTTGCCTTGATCTTTACGGTCTCGCCGGTGCGTGGGTTACGTCCCAGGCGCGCCTTGCGAGCTTGTGCTTCAAAAACACCGAATCCGCTGATGGCAACTTTTTCGCCACGAACAACAGACTTCTTTGCTTCTTCGATGAAGGAATCTACAACGGCTGTAACTTCGCGCTTGCTCATTTCAAGGCGGGTAGCGACAGCATCAATCAGTTCAGCTTTGTTCACGATTAAACCCCTCCGGAGGGTGGTCAGGTTGATCGGGCGATCAACATGCTTAATCTATGTCGAAAACCACTCAGATTGATGCAACGCCACGCCGATAATTGTTGCGGCGCAACGGTTTTGCTGAGAATCGAAAAATGATTTGTGACTTTGTGATTCCTGGCCTTGGTGCCGGTGGCAGAAGTCAAACTGTTGGCTTGTAGGCAGGTCGCGTTTTTTCGAATTCAGTGATATCCGTTTCTTGCTGCATGGTGATCCCGATGTCATCCAGACCTTCAAGGAGTCGCCACCGGACATAGTCATCTACTTCAAATTCGGCCACAAGTTCACCGACCGAAACCGTCTTGGCAGTCAGGTCAATGGTGACTTGGGCATTTGGATCGGACTCAATGATTTCCCAGATTGACTCGATGACCTCGTGATCGACCTGTGCGGTGAGTAAGCCGCCTTTGCCCGAATTACCACGAAAAATGTCGGCATATCGGGAACTCAGCACGGCTTTGAACCCGAAGTCCTGAAGCGCCCACACGGCGTGTTCACGTGAGGAGCCGGTGCCGAAATCTGGTCCAGCGACCAAGATACTGACCCCTTGATACTCGGGACGGTTCAAGACGAATTCGGGATCCTTGCGCCATGAGGCGAATAGGGCATCCTCGAACCCGTGCCGAGTTACCCGCTTGAGGTACTCCGCCGGGATGATTTGATCTGTGTCGACATTGCTGCGCCGAAGCGGAGCTGCACTTCCGGTGTGAACGGTAAAAGCTTCCATCAGGATGCAACCTCCAGGTCAGCGGGTGAAGACAGGGTGCCAGCAACTGCTGTTGCGGCCGCAACTTCTGGTGAAACGAGGTGGGTGCGTCCGCCGGGACCTTGACGGCCTTCAAAGTTTCGGTTGGATGTCGATGCGCTGCGCTCACCCGGTGCAAGTTTGTCCGGATTCATGGCCAGACACATGGAACAGCCTGCTCCCCGCCACTCAGCCCCGGCAGCAAGAAATACTTGATCAAGGCCCTCAGACTCGGCCTGAAGGCGCACTCTCGTTGAACCGGGCACGACGAGCAAACGCACATTGGGAGCGACCGAGCGACCTTCAATGACAGCAGCCGCGGCGCGCAAGTCTTCGATTCGACCATTGGTGCACGATCCAAGAAATACGGTGTCGACCGCAATCTCTTTGAGCGGTGTTCCCGGAGTCAGATCCATATACGACAACGCTTGCTCGATGGCAACGCGCTCGACCTCATTTGCGGCGTCACTGGGATCGGGTATTGACGCGCTCAATGGTAGGCCCTGACCAGGATTGGTCCCCCATGTTACAAACGGACTCAACGTAGTTGCATCGATAATTACTTCGGCATCAAATTGTGCATCGGAATCAGTGGGAAGTGATTTCCAATACTCCACCGCAGCATCCCAGTCGGCGCCCTGCGGTGCATGTGGCTTGTCTTTCAAGTAAGCAAAGGTAGTTTCATCAGGGGCAACAAGCCCTGCGCGAGCACCCGCCTCGATCGACATGTTGCAAATCGTCATTCGACCTTCCATGGACAGGTTTCGAATCGCTGAACCACGGTATTCAAGAACATAGCCCTGACCGCCGCCTGTGCCGATTTTGGCGATCACAGCCAAAATGATGTCTTTGGCGCTCACCCCTGCGGGAAGTTCGCCCTCCACCGTGATGGCCATGGTCTTGAAAGGCTTAAGCGGCAGAGTTTGAGTCGCCAAGACATGTTCGACTTCGCTCGTTCCAATTCCAAAGGCAAGCGCACCAAAAGCGCCGTGCGTACTCGTATGCGAGTCACCACACACGATGGTCATGCCGGGCTGTGTTAGACCCATTTGCGGACCAACCACGTGAACGATGCCCTGCTCCACGTCGCCGAGCGGGTACAGCTTCACCCCAAATTCTTCACAGTTCCTGCGAAGAGTCTCCACTTGAGTGCGAGATATTGGGTCGGCGATGGGCTTGTCCACATCCACCGTTGGAATATTGTGATCCTCCGTTGCCACGGTGAGATCTGGGCGGCGCACTGGGCGACCAGCGTCCCGCAACCCATCAAATGCTTGGGGGCTTGTGACCTCATGGATGAGGTGAAGGTCGATGTAGAGGAGGTCAGGCTTACCCTCACCTTGGGTAACAATGTGATCGGCCCATACTTTTTCGGCCATCGTGCGCGGTGTTCCCATGTATGCCTCCTGTGGCAACTGTGGTGGGGGAATCATGATGACTCCCCCACCGGGTGTAGCCCCGACGGGATTCGAACCCGCGCTACCGCCTTGAGAGGGCGGCGTGCTAGGCCACTACACAACGGGGCCGGGAAAAACTGCAATGAACACAGTTCGCTGGGGTACCAGGACTCGAACCTAGACTAACTGAATCAGAATCAGTTGGGCTGCCAATTACCCCATACCCCATGGGATGCCGACAAAGTCTATCTGTGACCTCTGCGAGTCCATGATCAGCCCCGAACAGCACAAACTACTTCAAAGTCTCAATGGCAGCGCTCAACCGGTCTAGGCATATTTCCTTACCCAGAATCTCCATAGATTCAAAGAGTGGCGGCGAAATCTTGTGGCCGGTTATGGCCGTTCGAATGGGTCCAAACGCAAATTTCGGCTTAATGCCTAGCACCTCCACGAGAGTCACCTTCAAGAGGTTCTGAATTGAATCGTGATTCCACGACTCAATCCCTGCGAGAACCGTCTCACTTTCCATGAGCACCTCGAGTGCGCCCTCTGACCACAGTGCGGGATCAATGGCGACAACGTCTTGGAACAGAAACGAAAGAAGTTCGGGGGCTGCACTCAGCTTGTCCAATCGTTCTTGGATCAACGGAACTGCGAGTCTGAGGGTTTCGAGCTGCTCCGGTGTCGGAGGAGCAGTGACCACTCCCGCGTTTTCCAAGAAAGGGATCAAGTGCCCGGTCAATTCCTGTTGTGAAATGTGCCGAATCCAGTCTCCATTTATCGCGGTGCACTTTTTCAGATCAAAACGAGCTGGATTGGGGTTAACCCGCTCTAATGTGAAGGCGGCGGCCATCTCCTGAGGAGAGAAAAACTCGACGTCGTTGCCCATGGACCACCCCAGCAATGCCAAGTAATTCAACAACGCCTGCGGCAGATAACCCTCCTCTTGGTACATGCTCAGCGCTGACCCGGGATCCCGTTTTGAAAGTTTCTTGTTTCCCTCGCCCATTACGTAGGGCAGATGCCCATATAAAGGTGTGTAGGACGCTACCCCGATATCTTCGAGTGCCGCGAAAAGTGCCAGTTGTCTGGGTGTTGAGGACAGTAAATCTTCACCGCGCAGAACGTGGGTTATTTTCATCATGGCATCATCGACCGGGTTGACCAAAGTGTACAAAGGATCACCATTTGCCCGAACAAGAACGAAATCAGGGACATGCTCGGCTTTAAAGGTCAGTTCGCCCCTGACCAAATCGTTCCAGGTGAAATCAGTTCCGGGCATCCGGAACCGAATAACCGCCGATCGACCGTCGGCCTCATATGCATCCACCTCGGCCTGGGAAAGGTTTCTGCATTGTCCGTCATAACCAGGAGTGCGTTTCTCCTTCATCGCAATTTCCCTGCGCGCATCTAGTTCTTCAGCGCTGCAATAACAGGGGTATGTATAACCAGCTTCAGTTAGTTGCGACATCACCCGTGCATAAATGTCTCCACGCTCTGATTGCCTGTACGGACCATACTCGCCACCAACTTCGGGGCCTTCATCCCAATCGAGGCCCAGCCAACTGAGTGCATCAAGTAGCGCTTGATAGGACTCTTGGGAGTCACGCGCCGCATCCGTGTCCTCGATGCGGAAAACAAAAGTACCTCCCACATGTCGGGCAAAAGCCCAATTAAAAAGGGCGGTTCGGATCATCCCCACATGCGGATTTCCTGTCGGCGACGGGCAAAAACGAACTCGAATATCGGAGCCCTGAAGTTCTTTGATGTTCATTGTCATGAGCCTCAGGATGTCCGCTCACTATGAACAAAGTTCATGAGCGAACCAATGCCCTCAATTTCCACTTCTACTTCATCGCCCGGCACCAGCGGCCCAACACCTGCGGGTGTACCGGTCAGAATGACATCCCCTGGCAGGAGAGTCATATTTGAACTCACGTAATGCACGATCTCCGTCACATTGAAAATAAGGTCCTGAGTAGTTCCTGATTGACGCAATTCGGGCCCAACATAAGCTGTTATTGCTAAATCACTTGTGTCCAGGTCAGTTTCAATCCATGGCCCTAAAGGGCAAAACGTGT